>CAZFNE010000015.1:0-22428 GCA_964520335.1 uncultured Methanosarcinales archaeon
CCAAGAAGAAAAAGAAGCATACAAACAGATGAAAATACTCGATTTTTAACTATTAAATAAACAGAGCGCCAGCGCAACTTTGATTAAGTTCTTCTCCCAGTCTTTTTTTGAAGTTCTTTTCCAAATAGAGCTTCAAGTTTCGTTTTCCCACATGTTTTATCCATTTTCCATTGATATAAAGTGTACCATTAAAAAATAGGTTTTAAGACAAGAGTTTTTGTTTGAACGTTCTGCTTTTTTGTTCATATAAACATATTAAAGTTGCACAAGGAGCTCTTCACAAAAGGCAGTCAAACCTTCTGTATATGCTTCACCAATTCGCTTAGAATTGTTTAGACTGCATCGAAAATTTTATCTTACAGACGTTCGTTTTTCACTTTTATAGAAATCATAACTGTAATTTGCAGAATTAGAAACACCAATAATCTGATCATTGAAATATTTCTTACAAGCAGGACAAATTCACTATGTGATGTTGAGTGCTATAGTTTTATGACTTGATAATATAAAACAAGTGTAATTTTAAAATTCTATTGTTTCGTATGATTTGCATAAAAACTTTGAGGACCAGAAGATAATAAAGAGTCTCAAAATACTCAAAGAAAGAATAGTTTTAACTGTTGGTCTGACGTGTTGCAATCTCAAAAATATGTACTTTACTCTAAATATGCGGCATGGACTTCTGGACTCTGCCTGATTTGTCATATGTTTCTTAGGGGATATGTCAACGAAAGCCCCTAAAAATTATTATAATCTTCGTTTCGCGGATGTACATGGTAACATTTCCGAGTTTAAATGGAGCTATGGGAGCTCTGAAAAATGTACAATGGACTCTTTTGTTCCTTGCATTCCTGTGATTGTTGTGATAATATGTTTGCAGAATGTGCTGATGTAACTTTCATGGATGTCTGGCTTACTAGATACAATAAAGAACCCCGTGGGACTAACTTCTAGATTTCACGCAGTTATCTTGTAAACAAACTTATGCTTAAGGTATAAATGATAGCTCATTATCTGTTGATGCGGTATCGATTAACGAAGTGATTGCATCTCAGAATACACTTCTCTGGAAGCGGGAGATGCTGAAGTACCGATACTTTTGCTGAAGGAGAGAGAGGAAATGTACCCACAAAAGCGCGCATTGCCTGGGTATGGGAATACGTCGTTTATCGAGAGAGGAATGCAGGAGGTATTTGCAAATACAGGAGGAGTGTAGGGGGTTGTGTTATAGTAGCAGCGATTGCAGTTTGTGGAGGAAGTAGTTTAGAAAGAGGTTTAATGCGCCATATGGCTATCGATTAACCGGTCTGTCCGAAGGTATACTAGGTATCTGTGGGATATAGTGGTGGATAGGTAATGAGGAATGGTGCTCAAAGAAACAACTAATAATGAAACACTCTTATTATGTGAGTGTTTGTTATGTGAGTGTTATTTTTCAACTTGATTCAAATCTTCTTACCCCATCAGAGTTGCCTGAAACGAAAGCTGGAATAAATAGAACGGTAAGAAAATCTTTTAAATGATAAGAGCCGATATATCTATTCAAAAACAGTATTGTTTCTCTATATTTTAATGGTAGGCTATGATCGCGATTATCCTTGGTACCCCCGTAAGTCATCAAAATTTCCCAGTAACCCGGATCTGTGAAGTCCTAAGTGAGGACGCTTCTCTCTTTACTCCGGTCAAAAGCAATACTATTCAAAATAGACTGGGTATTCGTGGGGGGAGAGCAAGAGAACATATTATAAAAAGGGTTTTGAGATGCTCTTAGTTTCACGAATTTTGTCTAATTGTGCGTATTCTCTTAACCAGAATACATGAACCTCAGGTGCAATATGTCTAGTGGAGTTATTTAAAATGAGTGAAAAAGATTTATATGGCATTTCAGTAGTATCTTTCCCCATTTGCACAGCCTTTAGTGTTCCAATATCCAACCTATCTAATATATTATCAGTTGTCAGTGAAATATATGTAATCATCGGCACCACACATAATCAAATTAACTTTCAAAATTTGAACAATTTAGTTCACATATACGCTGTTCCTTATCAAAGTGGGCCATTGAGAATCAAGCAAATAGTTAGATTTGGTATGTTGCAACTAAAAATAGTCTTTAAATTATTTTCTTCAAGGAAAAATTTTCGTAACGTTATTTTCTATATGGAATTCCCACCCCTCCTCCCTATGATTGCTGCAAAAATGTTCAATAATAAAGTGTACTGGTTGTTACCATCTAAAATTTCGCTTTTGTCAAACAGTCCATTATCCAAACTAACTGCGGTTTTTTCGAAAATCTGCTGTAACATGTGCAACTGTATCATATTATACTCCGCAAGCCTAATACCTAAATGGAACCTCGAAAAATATCATCACAAAATTCTCATCGCCCATCGTCACTTTCTCGATTTCGAGACATTCACCGTCACAATCCCTTTGCCTGACCGCCCTCACCTCATCGGCTACGTCGGCCGATTGAGCTGGGAAAAGGGCGTCCAGCACTTTGCCCAAGCCCTCCCCACTGTCTTCAGCGACCAGCAGAATCTCCGCGCCTTCATCGCCGGAGATGGGCAATTGAAAGAGTCGATAGCTGCCTTCCTACAGAAAGGAAGAGTCACCTCTCGCGTCGACCTCTTGGAGTGGATCTCTCACGACAACCTCCCCAATTACCTGAACCAACTCCGGCTCCTCGTTCTCCCCTCCTACACCGAAGGGCTTCCAAACATTATGCTCGAGGCCATGGCATGCGGAACCCCGGTGCTCGCGACTTCGGTCGGAGCGATACCTGATGTAATAATTGATGGCAAGACCGGATTTATTATGGATAATAACTCTCCTGAGTGTATCGCGGAGAATGTGATCCGAGCGCTGAAATCTCCGGATCTGGAAAAGATCGCGGAAGCCGGGAGGCGGTTTGTGGAGGAGAATTTTACGTTCGAACGCGTGGTTGAAAGGTGGAGGGAGGTGCTTGAAGAGATCTAACTGGTATCACACTGCTAAAGCTCAAATAAATGATTACTTTCAGCTTACTTTGATCGATTCTCAAACATATTTTAGTGTTTGTTAATTGCTTGTTTGTCTTCTTATCAGAAGCTCTCCCTAAATTATGTTAAAAGCAATGAGTTATATAACCTCCGTACATGCACACCGTTGAAAATTAATGATTGAGAGAGAATTGTTAGGAAGGCAATTTTATTTGTAAGACAGGAGCTTTTCTTATAGGGAAAAAGTTGATAAATATAAAACTCTTTGAAGAAATATAAACATTTGAGATTTTAATATGAGCTCTACTAATTATTTTATAAGCCAGAAATTTGATGATGTAATTCTTATTTTAGGCATCGTGTTTTCAATTTTAGTTATTTTCGTGTGTATATCTTTTAGTCGTGTAATATATTTATTTCCTGGGATTCTTTCACTTATTGCTTGTATGATCTGGTTTGGTATGAGGAAGAAAGCATTATACAATCAGTATACAAGCTTATCTTTTCCAACAGATATTATACTCAATTCTTTATATTTTATTTTTTTTTCATTTAGTATTTTATCTATTTATTTTAGACCAGATCTCTATGAAAGACCATTACTTTACTTTATTTTAACATCTCTTATTGTGGGAGTTATGGCCCTTCGAATTTTTTGTCATAATATTTCAAATTCTTTGTTTATATTCCAAACAATATTAGTTGGGGTCTCTATTGCATGGTCCCAATTATTGATATTTCCAAGTCTTCTGGGGGTTGATCCTTGGTACCATCAAGCTTTTGCATTAAAAATAATTGATATACATTTTATACCTGATGGAGAATCTTATTCTAAGCTTCCATTGTTCCACATATTAATTATTTTAACCTCCCTAATTACAGGATGGGGTTATAAATTTTCTACAATGTTCTCTGTTAGTATGTCACAAATTATATGCAATGTACTTTTTATTTTCTTGCTTGGAAAGTTCCTATTTAACAATAGGATTGGCTTATTAGCATCTTTATTATTAGTTATTGCTGACAGTCATATTTATATGAGTTATTGGTCAATTCCAAATAGCTTTGCAGCCGTATTTGTTTTACCCTTATTATATATTTTGTTAAAGGTAAAACTTCATGATCCTGCACTAATGTCCATTATTACTATTTTATTAATGGTAGATATAATTCTCACTCATTCCATAGTTTCAGTATTTGCAGCAATTATACTGACTTTTTATTTGTTTGGGAATGCTTTTTGTAATATATTGTACTCTAAAAAATATTCCCCTATTTCAATAACTTATCCCGTTTTATTTATCGTATCAATGCTTGCGTGGTGGAATTTTGCCTCCAATTATCTGAATACATTTACTTCTCTTCTAAAATGGGGCTTTAGTAGAGATATGTTCAATATAACCCCTACCATATTAATCTCAGAATATATTAAGGCAGTGCCATTTTCAGAGCAATTGTTTAATTATTCTGGCATGTTTTCATTTTTTGCATTATCTTTTGTTGGATGTTTTTATATGATTTCTAAGAGATACGGAAATCATAATACCTTTAATTTCGCATGTGTTGGATTAATCCCATTATTTTTAGGATTTTTTTCATACATTAGTGGTCATAGTATTATTGAACAAAGGTGGTGGTATTTTGCTCAGATGTTATTATCTATACCTCTTGCACTTTCAATTACATTAATGACTTGTTATACCAAAAAAAAATACTTAAGTTTTGAATTATTATTTTTTTTAGTATTTTTCATATCAATTCTTCTGATAATGAGCCCGCCCGCAAATATCGACAATCATGTATTTTCACCAAATACTTCAGTTACAGAAACCCTTACAGCATCGGAGCTCCAGGCGGTTAAAACAACATCAACAATTTGGGAAGGTACAATCAAAACAGATGCATATTATGCTCACTCTCAAAGTAACAAATATAATAATTTTAAAACCTTTTGTAATGAAATTTATCAAAAGAATCCAGACACTTTGTTAGATAGCTTTGTACTTATAAGAAAAGCTATCATTGGTAAACCATTCAGGTTATTTTCTTCAATTCTTCGTTTGGATTACGATCCAAGAATCCTTCTTGATGAATATGGATTCTCTCAAACATATGATTGTGGATCAGTAGGGGGATATCTCAAATTCTGAACAAACTTTTTAATATTATGAAAAATAGGTTCTACTGCAAAAATTCATTCGAAAAAGAAAAAATTAGTTCCACAACAAGGAACAAAAAACAAAAATATTTCTCAGAGTGTCCATATTTAGGCAGATATTCCAAATAACTGCTTTATAAAATTAACTTCAGTAAGAACAGGTCGATTTAAAGAATCTACTGGTTCTTTTTTATCATATTCATAATTTCAATTCCTTTTAAAGCCTTAATGACTGTATGGAAATATTCGAAGCCTAATATTGGACGTACTATCCGTTTTATATGTCTGTGATTCTTTTAAACGCTACCTGAAGACTGCAAAATTAACGTGAACACTTAGGCTATAAGGAAACTCAAAAAGTATGTTCTGAAAAAAGCTGCTACAATGTATAATATATTTTTGAGTAAAAGGAAAACCAGATAAAAGAGGTTAAACTTATTTTGACTTTATAGTTTGTTGTAACCTCGTACATACAATTGAATGAATGAAATACAGAAAATGTGTGAATCTCATAAAATCCAGACAATGAAAAGAAAGCTTATGATCATATAGAAAAGGCTTTAACAGTAAAAAATTGGACTTCTTTAAATTAAATAAGGGCATATCCACAAAATAATTACTTATATTTATCATACTATATAATTATGGCAAAACGAAAAATTTTGAATGATTATGAGATCTCTGATGAATTTTGGAATAAATTAGAGCCCTTAATGCCCTTTCCAAAACCTAAAAAGAAGTTTGGAAGACCTAGAAAGATGATAAGAAAATAATGAGTGATGTTATCTACCTTCTAATTACTGGCTGCCAATGGAAAGCATTGCCAAGAATTTATGGAGCTCCAAGCACTGTACATGACAGATTTTGTGAATGGCAAAAAGTAGGATTATTTGAGAATTTGTGGAAAGATGCTCTTTTGGATTACTACTCAGAAAAAGGATTAGAATTAATTGACAATCAATTGATGGTGCTATGACAAAAGCACTTTTAGGAGGGCAAGGAACTGGGGCAAATCCAACTGATCGAGGAAAAAAGGGTACAAAAAGGTGTGTTTTAACTGATGGTAAGGGTGTACCACTTTCTGTAATAATGGATGGAGCAAATAGCCACGATAAAATGCTTGTAAAAGGGATTCTAGATGCCATAGTTATTGAGAGACCTTCTCATAAAGTAATTCAGAATATCTGTATGGATAAAGGATATGATTTTCCCGATATCAGAAAGTTGGTTGAAGAATATAATTATACTACGCATATTAAAAGTCGTGGAGAGGGAAACATAAGAATAGAGATGCCAGGTTTTAGGGCAAGAAGATGGGTTGTAGAAAGAACACATTCCTGGCTAAACAGATTCAGAAGGCTGCTTATTAGATGGGAAAAGAAAATTGAGAATTACCTTGCTATGCTTCATTTAGCATGTGCATGGATAACATTTAGAGCAGCTGACTTTTCGGATATGCTCTAAATTGAAAACACTATTAGTTATATCTATAACTGACCATCTGCAGATTTCTGACAAGTTTATTGAAAAAACTCAAAGAATTGAAACTCTATCAATGGTAATAGTATTTCCCGAATTGTTTACTCGGTAGCAGAATTGAAGCTAAGAGAGAGGCTGACAGAAATTGGGGAAACAATACCTATACGGGCTAAAAAACGATCAAAAACCCATTTTAAAGTGGTCTTTTATTCTGATGAAGAGGACTACATAGGTAAAAGTAAAAATGGAATCAAAAGTAGTAACTCAAATTGCCAACATGGTGAAATTTGAAAAATACTACTTTTGAGTGGAGATCTGTAGAAAGGCAGCTATAAAAAAGAAATTAGTAATAAATGAACTCAAAAATTAATGGTTATATTGCAAAATTTTTCTCTTTTCACTTTGAGTGCTATAATTGGCACCTTTATATATTTTTTTCGGAGTGAAAAGAATGGGTAATTTTTTAATTGTGAAAGTTTTCACTTGTTTTATAAATAACCAGACTTATTGCAACCGAATTGCCGTTCGCAACTTCTTGAAATTTATGATTTTATAGAATAAATTATACACTACCCATTTATCATATCTATTACTTACAGTTTGAGTCTTTATTACTTCAGCTCGAAAAGTCTATCTTTACTCTCTTTTGGGTATCTTTAACTTGTAGCTGCTTTTTCGACTCATTGTTTTGTGATTTGACTGAGGATATGTATCTATCCATTGGTCTATGATTCCTATTTTTACATTTCCTATCTGCTCTGTTTTCTCTTTTTTATATATATTTACAGTTTCTCATTTCTTTTTTAACAGACTGTTACAATTTTGATACCTTTGGAATATAATATCCAACAAAAAATGTCAGTGGTATACCAATTACTAAGAATAAGAGATTATACAAAAGCTCATCATATATTCCCATTTTCTGTAATGCCAACATTGTTGCAACTAGTATAGGTGTATGAAATAAATAAATCGAATATGAACTATATGCAATTGCAGCTACCATTGTATACCAACTTTTTAGAAACACATTAATAGATTTGTGTCTTGATCGATAAATATAATAAAAAACTCCTATTAAAGTACAAATAAAGCTAAAGGCAGGATACTGTCCAATCATTAAAAATTTATTTAAAGGTAAATATCCGCAATAATACACGATGCATAAAGAAAGACATATTATAGCATAGTATACTACAACAATAAAAAAGTTCTTAAGATTTTTTATTTCAGCGGCAATAATACCACCCACAAAAACTAGATAGTAAATAAAAAAGTTTGAATTAATTAAACCAAATTTAACTTTAAGTAATACAAAAAGAATCATCACAATGATTGATTTTATGATAATTTCACATATACCATTTGAATAAGAACTAATAAAAATATACACAATATAATATAATATAATGACACCAACAAACCATATACCATAAGTGGTATATTGTGGTTGAAACAACCCTTGTAAACCTATAATATTTAATAAAATTAGCTTAGTGTTTCTTATTGTACCTACTAAATTGAGACCTAACAAATCATATATCATAAATAAAATGAATGCCAACCAATATAGAGGAAATATTCTTCGTGCTCTATTTTTAATGTAAATAATTATTTCATTAGTTGAATTGATCTTTCTACTACTATTTAACAAATAACCTGATAGCATGAAAAATAAATTAAGACCTACGAATGCAATAGAATTTGACCATTTATCTAAAAATCTGGAGTTTATGTAAAAATGTAAATGAGCAACGATAATTAATAAGATCGCTAATGCTCTAACGTAATCTAATTCGATAATATGATTTTTCAGACAAATCACTCCAGTTTTTCACTTTATCTTAATATGAAACTTGAAAAAATTGATTGTGAAGTAATATTTTAGATGAAGCAGTCTTTTAAGATTGTGCGTGAAAATTATACAGTATAACGACTTACGAGGTTGAACTGAAAAACATGCACAGTAAATACTTAACTTTCTAAATAATAGTATTTTATTGTAACTCTTGCATGTGATTTTATCTCTCAACAGCAGAGTCCTAAATATAATTTCACGACATCTTATAGTTGATGCGACATTAGAATAAATCTCTGATTCTACGGATTCAAAGGAATTACTTTATCCTCTTTGTGCAGGGACAATGTTCTGATAAGAATCTGATTGATTATCTGAAAGTCATCAGGGATATCTGCAAGTTGAGACTGAGCAGGACGATTTAATACCCTTCGCACATAATTAGATATGTCTGTAGGAAGACATGTCATAATAAGTCCTCCGAAGCGGAAAATGTTTGATGAAGGATTCACAAAAAAACCACGAATTTTTTGGAAATTCAGTATTGCAATTTTCATCAGATTCTGTGCATCCTTAACCGTCATTTCAGATGAGCTTAAGGATAAATATTCATAGGCTAGACAGGAAGATAAGCAATCCATATAGTCTGCATATAATCCAGTCTGGATATATTCCTCAAGCAGTGGATAACGTGTTGCAGAAGATTCAGCTGTGGAAAGTTTTATTTTACGGGATGAATATAATTTCACGGTATCTCGGCAGACATGAGAGTTGCCTGGAAAATAAATAGATTTAGATGAAATAACAGAGAATAATTCTAATCCTAGCTCTCCAAACCTTAAATCATTAACTCCTGATTCAAACAATTTATTATAAACACGTTTATGAACATGGCTTCTTCTTAGTGATGCTATATTATATGTATCAGACAAGGAAGCAAAAAATGCAAGGAGGCGAGCTAATGGATCAGGATAATTGATAGATAATGAACGCCCGGGCCATGCTTCAAAAAATTCAATGTCTTCGGATTTTGATGACATCATATTGTAACGAGGCCCTGCAGCCATATCGTAATCGGCATGTTCGTCTAGGAAAGCAATACATTTACATAACGTCATTGGAATTAAAAACTCCTTATCCGTACAAGTCTGTGAGTATAGTGTTTCTACGTGTTGTATAGCGTCCCCCCATTTCCTCATAATATCCCCACCATATTTCTCTGTTTCGGGAGGATATTCCAGGTATCGAATATTAGCTCCACGTTCTTCTATAATCTTCCGTACGGTTTCTCGATTCACTACTTTTTTTTCCTCTGGTGAAGAATCTGCAACAATGATCTCTCCGAAGGGGAAATGAGAATGGTACCATAAGCATCTACTTAGGTAATAATTTCTGTTATATGTTGGAATTACTACAGTTAATTTCTTCAGCAGACTTAAATCTTTATCCGCATAAAATTCAGCAACGAAATCCATAGAACATCACTTGCCCTTTCTCCTTGCAGGTACGCCAATAACGACAGAACCTGCATCAACATCTTTTGTAACAACTGCCCCTGCCCCGACAATGACATCTTCTTCAATGGTCAGATTTGGCAAAATAGTTGCTCCTACCCCGATCATTACACGATCCTGAACAGTCACGCATCCTGCAAGGGTTGCACCTGGTGCAATGTGAACTCCTTTACCAAGAATGCATTCATGGTCCACATTTGCCATGTGATTTATGATCGTTTGGTCCCCTATGTTAACCCTCGCACTTATACATGCTCCGGCCATAATCTGTACACCATGGCCAAGAACCACATCTGAACAGACTGATGTCCATGGATGAGTAAACGAAATTGGCTGTAAACCAAAAGAGGTAAGATATTCAGCTATAAGGAGACGATCTTTTCCTCGTGTACCTCCCATTGCCACTACAAACCCCAAAGGTGATGGCACATCTAAAGATGAGAACCATTCTTCGAAGCCTTCCCGTAAATACCAAAGCGGCACATCTGGAAATGGGGGTTCAAGTTCAGTATTGTTGTCAAAAAAAGCGAGTAAATGACAGTCATAAAAATTATCAAGTACATCACGTACAACTATTCCATGTCCTTTAGCACCCCATATAATATAATTTGGAGAAGGCGATGATTCAATGCTGAAACCGGGTTTTAGATGAATTCCCATAATGTATTCTTCTTTATCTGATTTTCTGGAGTAATTCGGATACCACAGTTATAACGTCCTGTTTCGTCATATCATGATAACTAGGAAGATTTATCCCTCTCTTGTAGAGAGACCAGCTAACCACGTTATCTTCTGCGAACTCAAACATAGGAAACATGCTTACAGGATAAAAGAATGGACGCAGGCCAATACCATCTGTGTTCATTTCTTTAATTAGGGCATCGCGATCAAAATGATAGGACTCTCCAAAGATGATCGACGGCATCCAGAAGAGATTCTTTGTATCTGGCTTTTCCACATTTAGGGCAATGTCAAGGACATCTTTGAGTGCTTCCTTATACCAAATAAAAATCTCACGCTTCTTGTTGACCAGCTCATCAAATCGCTCAAACTGGGCAACACCAAGTGCGGCATCAAGATTTGACATCTTATACTTTAGACCAATTTCATCAACCCAGAACATGATATGCTGCTCTGGTCTGCGTCCCTGATTACAGATAGTGGATATCTTATCTACAAAATCATCGCGATTGGAGATAAGGGCACCTCCCTCTCCGGTTGTGAATGTTTTTGTACCATGAAATGAGAAGACACCAAAATCTCCTATACCTCCCACTTTTACCCCATGATATTCTGATCCAACAGCTTCTGCCGCATCCTCAATAACTGGAATATTGTGTTTCTTTGCAATGATCATGATTGGGTCCATTTCACAGACACTGCCATACAGGTGGACAACAATTATTGCTTTTGTCCTATCAGTAATCTTCCTCTCAATGGAGCTAGGATCGATGCACCAGGTGTCACGAAGAACATCTGCAAAAATAGGCTTCGCACCAAGCCAGGCTATGGGGGATACACTACCTATCCAGGTGATATCGGGGACAATAACCTCATCACCAGGCCCAATTCCGAGAGCCATCAGAACAGTATGTAAGGCTCCATGGCAACTGGACATGGGCCAGGCATATTTCACGCCAAAGCTGGATTTTAACTTGTCAGTAAAGCGGTTAATATAGTCATAACAATGATCTCCCCAGCCATTTGTAATTGAATCGGTAACATAAGCAATTTCAAGCTCAGTAATACTGGGCTTGTTTACGGGAATTCTCATCAAAGATAAAACCTCACTCTAATTAACTCATTAACTTTATAATGCAATGGGCTCATCACAGAGATAGGGGTGATGAAGATCTTTTTCTGATACCTCAGTAATGGGAAGAGGCCAGTGAATCCCAATCTGTGGATCAGCATGATTCAGACCGCCTTCACAACTTGGGGAATAGAAGGCAGTTACTAGATACATGATCTCTACGTCATCTTCGAGAGCCTGAAATCCATGCGCGAACCCTTCAGGGATGGCAAGCATATTCATATTTTTGGCAGATAATTCAACTCCACACCAGCGTAGGTAAGTTGGAGAGTTTTTCCGAAGATCAACAGCAATGTCAAAGACCTTCCCTTTGATACATCGGACAAATTTCATCTCGGCGCCTGGGAAGCGTTGGAAATGCATTCCTCTAATCGATCCTTTTTTCACTGTCTGAGAAAAATTTACGTTTACAACCCTCCGATCTCTAATAATATGTTCCAATTCTCTCTCACAAAAAAAACGAGCAAATACACCGCGCTGGTCTGTAAACGGAGTCGTTCGAATTACATAACAACCCTTCAATAGAGTTTCTTCAAACTGCATATTGAGATCTCATCTCCTGTGTATAATCCATAAATCTCTGAAACTGCGCTCACGTACATCGCCCTTGTGAGAGTAATAATCCAATACAATGATGCTGTTTTTTCAATGGTTTCTGATATATTCCAGATCGGCTTCCAGCCTAAATGAGCCATGGCCTTCTCCGATGATCATTTTAATAAGGCTGCTTCACGTACTTGCGTGAGAATTGGATCATACTTGATTTCTCCAGAACCCCATACACCATAGAATCGTTGCTCATCTCCTGTGTATAATCCATAATATCTCTGAAACTGCGCTCACGTACATCGTCCTTGTGAGAGTAATAATCCATATACCATGATGCTGTTTTTTCAATGGTTTCTGATATATTCCAGATCGGTTTCCAGCCTAAATGAGCCATGGCCTTCTCCGATGATAGTTTTAATAAGGCTGCTTCACGTACTTGCGTGAGAATTGGATCATACTTGGTTTCTCCAGAACCCCATAGACCATAGAATCGTTGGACAATATCCAGAACAGTTGCAGTTTCTGCAGGCAAAGGTCCAAAATTCCATGCTGATTCAAGTGAGGTCATTTCACAATGATTCTCGCACATCATCTTTGCTGCAAGAAGCAGATACCCGGCAAGAGGTTCCAGTACGTGTTGCCAAGGACGTATGGCTTGAGGATTGCGCAGTTCAAGAGGAGTTCCTGTGACTACTGCGCGTACCGCATCTGGAATGATACGGTCTTCAGCCCAGTCCCCCCCACCAATGACATTTCCAGCACGGGCAGATGCTAGATGAATCTTGTGTTCTCCAATCTTTTTGTGTGGGAAATATGAGTCCCGGTAAGATGCAATTGCGATTTCAGCTGCTGCTTTACTTGCACTGTAGGGATCATGCCCACCAAGTGGATCGCATTCCCGGTATCCCCATATCTGATGTTTATTCAGGTAACACTTGTCACTGGTAATCATAACGACTGTACACGGATGATCCAGTTTTCGCAGAGCATCCATCAGATAAATACTCCCCATAACATTTGCTTCAAATGTTTCTACAGGTTCCTGATAGGATCTGAGAACTATAGGCTGGGCTGCGAGGTGAAATATACAGTCGGGTCTCACTTCATGAATATACTTGGTAAAAACTGATTTGTCACAAATATTTCCAAGATACTCTGACGCAAGTAGTTCATGTATCCGTGCTTCTGTATAATGTCTTGGATTTGTGGTTGGAGGAAGGGAGTAACCGTGTATTTTTGCACCGAGTTTGGACAACCATAAACATAGCCATGAACCCTTAAACCCCGTGTGCCCTGTTACTAGAACTGATTTTCCATGGAATATATCTTCGAAAAGCATGTTAATCCAGCATCCAAGGGATATCTCCTTTATCCCACATTTCCTGTAGTTTGGTCTTTTCTCGGAGAGTATCCATTGCTTTCCAGAAGCCATAGTGTTTAAAGGAATACAACTCCCTATTTTTAGCAAGATTCTCCAATGGAGAGCGTTCGAGAATCGTATTGTCCCCATCTTTCAGATAATCAAAAACACATGGTTCGAAGACAAAAAATCCTGCATTGATCCATGCTCCATCTCCTGGTGGTTTTTCCATGAAATTTGAAATCTTACCATCATTATCTGAAACAAGATTACCATATCTTCCCTCAGGTTGAACAGCAGTAACTGTCGCTGCGTGTCGATGTGATTTATGGAACTCAAGAAGTTTCTGGATATTCACATTCGAAACACCATCCCCATACGTCAGCATGAAGGTTTCGTTTCCTACATACGGTTTTGCACGGAGAACGCGACCCCCTGTCTGTGTCATCAATCCTGTGTCAATGAGGGTAACTTTCCAGGGTTCGCAGTGCATTTCATGGACTTGCATGGTATTATTTCCCAGATCTAATGTCACATCACTCTGGTGCAGGAAATAATTGGAAAAAAATTCTTTGATAACATAACTTTTATAGCCCAAAAGAATGACAAATTCGTTGAATCCATAATAGGAATACAATTTCATGATATGCCAGAGAATCGGTTTACCACCAATCTCAACCATAGGTTTTGGGATTAGATGGGTTTCTTCGGATAATCTGGTACCAAGACCTCCTGCAAGAATAAGAACTTTCACTGGTGCTACGACTCCTTATATATTTTATCTTTTCAATAATAATTATCATGTCCCTCTCAGTATATAAATTTTAGGTAAGTATGTTTATAGAACCCGTGTAGGGATATGTCTGATGAGAATCTCAGGTAAACAGGATCTTAATTGTTCCTTTTCATCTTTATGGATTATACACGTTAAGACCAGAGTCGTATACCCGATCAATAATACAAGTCCGATAATAATTGTCATAAATATGTTACTAGCCGGAAATACAGCCAGAATTAATGTCGCTGAAATAATAAATCCTATAAAATAACTAATCCCTTTGAGCATTTCTTTTACAAACGTGGTTAAAGGTGCATGGACAACGTAAGCTGTATAAAGAGGAGCGCTAATGCCTGTATGTAGTATCATAGTAATAGCACCTGAAATAGCAATACCATAGACACCAAGTCCAAACATGAAGGGAAGAGTGTAAGAGAGATACACATTAAGAATTCCGGCAAATAAACTATAGAATGCAGGTATTCTCACTCTTCCATAACCAACACCGATAGAACTGATTGCAGACACTTGGACTTTAACAATCACAGGTGATAATACAATCCACATTAGAGGTGCGAGGTGGATATATTCATCACTTCCCATCCATAAGGTGAGCAGTTGAGGGGAAAACAGGCAAATTAACCCAGTTATTGGGGCCATAAATAGGCTCATACATTTCATGGCAAACAACGCAAATTTAATCAAACCTGCAGTATCTTTCCTTGAATAATAATTATAAATCATCGGAGTCATGGCATTGGTTACCAGACCTGATATTCCATAAAGTAAAGTACTCCATAAAATAACCAATGAATATTCTGAACCTGCTATGTCACCGAATAATCGGTTTACAACCACTAATGCAATATTAGCATTTAACATAAACCCGATCGTATCAATAACAACCCAGAATGCAATTCCTCCGATTTCCCTAAATCTAGCGCGGGAATATGAGCTTATTGAGATCTGAATATCTGGGCAAACTTTGCGAGACAGATAATAAGCAACAAATAGAGAAACTAAAGCTGCTATAAAATAGGATATCCCAACATATACTAATGATGGTAAGAAGATAGTGAAGAATAGAAAAACCAATATTAGCTGGGTTACTAAGTTGATAACGTTCACGAGATTTCTGTAGTCCAGACGATTGTATGCAAACAATGTCACCATGAAGTTGCTGCTCCATGCCCTAATGAGTACGGATCCAAGAATAAGTGAAAATAAAATGAACACATCACTTGTAGGTGTATTTCCAGTATCAAAAAATTCTGGTGCGAACCACGCAACAAGGAGAACTATTGGAATCAGGATTGTTATGATCATAAGTGTTCCAAAAAGAGCAGTATTAAATGTCTGATTTGCACGGGCCAGGTCCGACCTCTGCAAATCTATTGTTAAAAATCGGGAGATGGAAGTATTAAGTGAATCAATAATTAATGTTACATAGCTGGTAACTGATGTTGCAAGGGGAATCAGTCCATATGCTGCAAGTCCAAGTGTATCTACAAAATAGGGAACTAACATCAGTCCAATGATTATACTTATGACAAAATATACTATGTTTGAGAGCACATTCATAGAGAAACGCTGGGTAAATTTGATGTCAAGAGGGGTTGGGTTGGGCAAAATAAATCACTACTTATCTGTCTACAAAATATTAATAAAGAGGTTAGAGGAAAACAGCAATGCGACAATTTGTTATATTCCGTCTCTGGGGACCATATCCGCAAGCTTGCAATAAGTTATCTGAAACCAGGAACTAACACATATTCGCCCTTTAGTTTCTATTTTTAAGCACTAGATCTCGCATGATATTTATGTAAATCCATTCTTAAAGCATATAATCGTCCCAGTTAGTTCCTCTTTGAAATCGCTTTTTGGATTATATCCAAAACTCTTGGCTCTCGATATATCTGCTAGAGAATGTTTTATATCTCCAACCCTTGGATCTAAATACACTGGTTTTATATCTTTCCCAAGTATTTTATTTATATAATCTACAAGTTGATTAACTGTAATTCTTCTTCCACATGCAATATTGAAAACTCCTACCTCATCGGATTCACAGGACAGTATGTTTGCATCGACGACATTTTTGACGAAAGTAAAATCCCTGCTCTGTTCTCCATCTCCATAAATTACAGGACTTTTATCGTTCAAAATTGCCGTTATAAATTTTGGAATTACAGCTGCATACTGGGAATTTGGGTCCTGTCGTGGACCAAAAACATTAAAGTATCTCAGGCAAACTGTTGGAATACCATACAGTTCTTCAAAAATCCTGCAGTACATTTCTCCGGTGGCTTTCGTGATTGCATATGGGGATTGTGGGTTAACTGGCATATCTTCTTTTTTAGGAAGAATTGGAGTGTCGCCGTATACTGAAGAAGATGAGGAGAATACAACTTTCCTAATTCCTGCATCTTTTGCAGCGATCAAAACTTTCAGAGTTCCTGTTATGTTTGCTTCGTTGGAACTGTAGGGATCTTTTACACTTCTTGGGACACTGGGGATGGCTGCAAGATGGAAAACATAATCTTTCCCCTGAAATATTTCAGTCAGGTTGATGTCCACTATGCTATCCTTTATCAGGCTAAGATTTTTATGATCTAATAAGTGTTCGATATTTTCCATCCGGCCTGTAATTCCACTATCTATTACGGTTACTTTATTATCTTCAAGCAGTTTTTCAGTAAGGTGAGATCCGATGAATCCCATTCCACCTGTAACTATTACATTTTTATTTTTCAAATAATCACTTCTGTATTTATGAAAGTTGTTGAATTTTCTTTTTCTGGACTTCTTTTTTGATCTTCTGTATATGGCCTCTCCCAAGCGCTTTAACTTCACAGCCGAGTTCAAAATATTTTCTGATATCTTCATCAGATAATATTCCAAAACAATCAATTACAGCAAGGGGCCCTTCTGCCATTTCTACAATTTTTTCTGGTTGAAAATTAAGGTATTGATTATGTGGGACTGTAAGAATAAGGGCTTCTACATCTCTAATTGCTAATGAAAAGTCTTTTTCTATTTTTAGTTCGACGAGGTTATCTTGATTTCTGAAGAAATTTTTCCATGATTGGCCAGATACTGGATATGTATCTTGACTTTCCATTTCGTACCAATGATCAATGTAGGGATCATGTACACGTACTTCAGCGCCCATTTCAGTAAGTTTTCTTACCACAATTTCACTGCCGCTGTACCTTGTATCTCCTACATCTTGCCTGTAGCTAGCTCCGCAAACCAGAACATCGGCTCCTGCTATATATCGGTCCATATTCCTGAGAGCATCCCTTGTAAGTTCAGCGACATGGAGCGCTCTTGTATCATTAACATCGATTGATGTTGGGGTGATTTTAAATACTTCATCTCCGTCTTCAAAACCCAAAATATGCTTGTAAGCCCAGTAACCTAAACCCCCATCTTTGGGTAGACAGTAACCTCCAATTCCAGGACCAGGGAAGATTATATTACTGTGAGTTGGACGCATTTTTATTGCATTTATGACTTTTATAAGATCTATACCGTTTCTTTCAGAAAAGAGACTCCATTCATTGAGGAAAGCGAGTATTGTAGCACGGTAAGAATTTTCAATAATTTTTGCTGTTTCTGATTCTATTGGCCTATCTAATATGGTCAGAGGATAATCTTTGGTATTGATTACTTCTCGAAGGAATTTTTCAACCTTTACTTTTGCTTCTTCAGTACAGCCTGCACAGACTCTCCAGAAATCTCGAACACTTGCAACATAATCCTTTCCTGGCATTACTCGCTCATAACTATGCGCGAGTAAAGGAGTAGAATCGATTCCACGTTTGTAAAACGCCTTCTTTAAAATAGGAAGGGCAACAAACTCAGTAGTCCCAGGAGCGACTGTTGTTTCAATCAAGACAAGGCAATCTGGATTAATATTTTCTCCAATTGTTTTCATGGAAGCCTCAAGAGCAGCCATATCTGCTTCGCCAGTCCTTACATTTCCAAGCTCACATTTTACATAGTCACACTGAATGTCCACTACTACAATATCAGCTAATTTCAGGCATTCATTTGTATAAGTAGCTACAAGAGTTTTTGTTTCAAGGACGCAGCGTTTTATAATCTCATCTACTTCTTTGTCTTCTGATTTTACAGGAGACTGTCCCCTATTTAGCAGGGGAATTTTCCAGTAACTTCGAGTGCTTGGTCTCTGACAGCCAATTACAAATTTACTGTAATTGCCTTTTTCGTCTTTTGTATCTGCAATTATTGCAGCCATCACAGCGCCAACAAACCCCACTCCCATTACAACAACAATTTCTTTTCCATCCTGACAGGCTTGATCCACAAGAAGTTTAATTCTTTCAAATTCTTCTTTATATTCTTTGGGTTCAGGTAGTGGGAATTCCTCTCCCTCTGGACTAATTGAATAATTTATAAGATTGGAAATATTATCTATAAACACATTCTTTTCTTTCTGAAGGTCTTTAGGGGTAACTAGATAATCTATAATTTGAGACGACATGATTTCTCTCCAATAATTTCAAATAAACACTCTCTAAAACTATATTTTAAAAAAAGTTTCATAACTCTAAATTGATAATTTTAATACTGAATTTCTTCAGGAACCTCAGCATTTAAATACACTCTACTATAATCGGTTACTATTTTCTTAAGAGTCAATTCTGAAGAATCTCCATTCCCATAGGGGTTTTCCCATTCACAATCTAATTCGATTAATTTCCTTACGCAATCTACTGTTTTTTGATTAACTCCAGCAATTAGATTCGCTCCTACATTTACCGTTTCAGGCCTTTCAGTATTGTCCCTTAGAGTTACACAGGGAACCTTAAGAATACAGGCCTCTTCCTGAACCCCCCCGCTATCTGTTAGAATTAACATTGCCTCACTTTCTAATTGCAAAAATTCTAAGTATCCTAGAGGTTCAATTAACCTAGTTCCTTCCGGAATCTTGAGCCCAAACTCTCCAATCATTTTTACGGTTCTTGGATGCGCTGGAAAAATAATAGGCAAATTAAACTCTTTGTAAATTTGGGAGAAATCTTCAAGGATTTTGCTCAGACGTTCTCTATTATCTACGTTTTCAGCACGATGAGTTGTCGCTATAAAATATTCTTTTTCTTTTAAACCAAGTTCTTCAAGGATATCGGCTTGATCTTTCGAAATTACAAGATTCTGATAAGCTGCATCGGCAATGGTGTTTCCAGTAACGAAAATTTTTTCTTCTGGAATACCTTCGTTTAATAAATATTGTCTTGAGTTTTCAGTTGGAGCAAAAAGATAATCTGAAATATGGTCTGCAACTATTCGGTTAATTTCTTCCGGCATTGTTCTATCGAATGATCTTAGGCCTGCTTCAACGTGTCCTATTTTGATTTGAAGTTTGCAGGCCGCAAGAGCGCCTGCAAGAACAGTATTAGTATCTCCTTGAACAAGCACCATATCTGGTCTTTCTTTAATAAAAATTTCTTCGATTCCAGCAAGCATTTTCCCTGTTTGCTCTCCATGTTTGCCAGAACCTATATCAAGATTATATTTTGGTTGAGGAAGTTTTAGTTCTTCAAAAAAAATTGTATCCATCTCATAACTATAGTGCTGACCTGTATGAAGGATATAATAATCGATTCCTTGTTTTTCGCATTCTCTGATTATAGGACTCATTTTTATGATTTCAGGCCTTGTGCCGAGAATGATTGCGATTTTCATGTTTTACCGTATCCTTATGGGGAGTTCTCTGCTTACTAAATTTTTGAAGTAAAAACTCACTAAAATTATTTAAACATTTGGATTACAAATCCTTTGTAAATATTCCTATTTCTCATAAAATAGTATTTAATTAAATCCTCTCTTAGCATCACTAATACAATAAAATCTTTAAGATACTGCTAATACTGATTAATAAAAGTTAAAAGTTTATTCTTTGAGATTATATTGCTTCTGTTATTAAGAGAAAAAACAGGGGTCCTTATATTTTTGAAAAAATCTTGTGAGTTTGATAAGTACACTTACAATCTCTATAAGTTATTGCTGTTAGAAATGATTTGAAAGAATGGCAACTAAACTATACTTAAAATATATTTTAAGTATGGGAGTTTGGACGAGATAGAGAAGAGTAAGCTTATGGAAATTTAGTACCTTATGATGTTGTTATATCCACTACCTATGTTTAGAATGATTTATAAAAACTTCAAGACATTAATACCAAAGATAGCTGTAGCAATAAGTTTTATTTCTAGAAGACAACATTTCAGACTCTGAATGCATTAATTATCCCTTTTACCTGTGTATCTGTTTTTAGAATATACAAATAATAAATGCAAATTATCAAACCTGAAATCATAACAAGCAATATCTGGTTTATTTCTAAAATCTTAAGCCCAATAAGCACAATTCCTGCAGGTATAAAAAGAAGAAAATTTGAAAAAACAATTTCAAAAGGCCTTGAAGCTTTCACTCCAGAGTACAGCATCATTTTTAAGCAAAGGTAGCCGTATACCACAATTCCTGATAAAGAAAATAAAAGAAGAGCTAGCCTGGCACTTCCAAGCACACCTCCAATAATTAATGAAAGAAAACGCGTTATTAAATTAAAAAAGTTATATTGAAACCCAAAATGTTGTTTTTCAACTACAACATATATTGTAGTTAGAGGAGAGGAAATAAACCAGACAAAGGCCCAAAGACTCAATATTTGGACATAAACTCCTGCTTCTGTCCATGCTCTTCCAAAAACTACTGTAAAAACATCGCTTCCTATTATTGTCAGGATCAGAATTGGAAACATGCCTATTATTACAAGCATCCTGAATACACTTTCAACCAGATTGGGGAGCGTACCCTCAGATAAAGCTCTTGATGCCCTCTGGAAAAAGACCTGTGAAATTGAGCCGCCAATAAGACTCATTGGCATCTGTAAAAGTCTAAACCCAAGTGAATAGAAACCTACAATCACAGGAGAAAAAAAAGATGCTAATAGAAAAGCAGGGAGCTGCCAGGAAATAGAATTCATAAGCGCAGACCATGTATCTATAAGGGGAAACCTTCTATGTCTTGAAAAGCCTTCAATTATTTTTTTCAAACTCAAACTTTTCATAATTAAGTGTCTATCATCTCTTAAGATCTGAATCCCAAGTATAAAGGTCGACACAAATTGTCCAACAATACTTCCATATATAAGACCTCCAGGGCCTGGTTTCCCTAAAATCCCCAGGGCTAACTGCGTAGAGGTTGTCGATATCGAGCTAGAAACTTTTGAAAAAGAGAGTCTTTTAAAAAGCCTTGTTCTTGTATTCCAGTTGCTTAAGGCAAGAAATATTCCATATAAGAAAACAAATGGAGGTATCAGCCAGAAATATCCTTCCATCTGTGGAGAATTCAAAAATTCAATTATGTATTCTTTAAAATACCATATAAAAGGGAGTGTCATAAAACTTACAAATATAACTGAAAGAGAACTAACCGCTAAAAGATTTGCAGCTTCAGAATCAGACTCGGGTAACATTATAGCATATTCGTATCTCAGGCAGGAAATAACAGTGATAATACTCGTAATAGAAACATATAGGGCCCATACTCCAAAGTCTTCAGGCCCATATAAGCGGGTCAAAATTGGAGCCGATAAGATTAAAAGGATTTGAGCAAAAGTTGTTCCACTTGCAAGAGTTAATACGTCAAGTGCAAAACTCGCCTTTTTTTTATCCGATAATTTTTCTCCCGCTCTTGCTTTTGTTTCATTCATACTAAATTCCTTATATAATAAGTCTTTTCAAGTCCAGACTTGGGAATTGGCAACTTCTTAAGAAATTCTGGTTTATTTTTCGTATTTTCAAAATTCGTAAGATGCGTAATCTAATATATTCAATAAATAACAATAAGTTGAAAAATTCATTTAAACGGCCATTCCATACCTTTTTCTTACCCTGGAATTTTTCCTTTAAGTAATTAAATATTATTGAGCAGATATTCGCTGTTAACATTATTTAAATTATTTCT
>CAZFNE010000016.1:0-22141 GCA_964520335.1 uncultured Methanosarcinales archaeon
AAGGAGCCCAAGCTTTCTGCAGAATCAGGGCGTATATTTCAACAATAAAAAAGAATAATTTGCCTGTTATGGATGCTATTCTCGCGGCGCTCAAAGGAGCGCCGCTAACTATAACCTGAATAGTTACGAAATTTTTTTAAAGAAATTATCAGATAGTAACCCAATCGCTGGTTATGTTTTCGGAGATAAAGTTCTCTCCCTTAGCCTGCACATATACTCTGAAGGTCTTTCCTGCAGGAATAATAAGGCCTTTTGCCGTATAATTGTAAACACTCTCAGGCTTAATTACTAGAGAAGAACTTTCAGTCCCATCCCAGATATGGATTCCATCTTTATCCTGAAGGGCCACATAAATACTTGCATTCTTTGCTTCTTCCGAGCCTACGTTCCTTAAACTGACACTGACGTCTATTACTCCTTCTACTTTAGAGTATTCACATTGGGCTTTAAAATCAAGATTTGCCAGGGGCCTCCTGTACACAGGAACCACCTTAACTGATTGCCCTATATATTCCTCAGGCAATTCTCCTATTTTCCAGCTTCGGCCTGTTGTCTCCAGATAGTAGTATCTTTTCCCATTAAATTCGAAACATTTTCCTTCCTGATCGAAAGCACGGTTTATCCCTATGGCCATATGTTCAGGCAGCTCCAGAAGGACAACATCGTATCCCATTTCCTGCAGAATTGCAACTGCCAGGACAGACGTATCTTCACAATCTCCTCCGTTTTGATAAAGAGTCTCATAGGGAAAACGAGGATATTGCTCACACCCTGCGGTTTCAAGATCTGAAGTATAATTTAAGGACTGGACAAATGAAGCACAAAATTCCGGAATCTCTTTTTCTTCAAGTCCGTATTCCTTTGAAAGAGAAGAGAGATTCTCTGCAATCCCTTTTATTATAGAGTCGTCATAAGGGTCCGATGCAAACAGGTCATAATCCCTATTTCGAGTCCTTGAATCATACATTTTATAGACTTTATCATCCAGGGGTACGGAAAGAGAAGAGATGTATCCCCCATAGTCCCAAAAATATGTCCGAACTACTTCCCCTGGACCCGTAGATTCTTCTGTTACAAGGGAAGGTGAGGGCCCGAAACTTATAATATGATCTGCACCCGTCAGATCTTCCCCTATTTGCGTGCTGGAAATCTCAGAAACTTCAGATTGAGGCCAGACCAAGAAAAATCCGAATATATAGACTAAAGAAAGGAAGAGCAAAAATTTACTTTTATTTTTCATTTAGTATCCTTGTCCAGAATTAGCACCCAAAAGGCATTTGTAAAATTCATTTCCAGAGGTCATTTCTTAAATGAGAATTGACAGGGTCGATTTCCATCAGCCCTTCAGGGTAGGGCTTAAAAAAGGTCTGGTTCATAAGATACTGGTCTTCAAACCTTACAATCCAGGATCGAATTGTATTGATTGCAGGACAGAGTGAGGTTTTTCCCTCCCGGTATTTCTGAATCCAGTCAAAAAATAAGGCCTTTTCTGCATTCGAAAGTTTATCGGAAAAATGGCCTAATGCATGCATGAGTACATTAATACTCGAAGTATACTTTGGTGGCCTGGAAAAAGCGCTGGAAAGGTGGACCTCATATTCGGAAATAACTTCATTAAAGGGCTTTTTTTCGTGGTTTGCAACAATTGCACCCAATTTTTTGAGTTCAGCCTGGTTATATGCCATAAGAAGGAACTTATTTTCTGTGTGGAACCTGACAAGCTCTTTCATACTGGCCTCAGCCTTCACTTTTCGAAAATCTGCTAATGCAAAGAGTTTCGTTAGAAAATGCTCTTTTATTCTGGAGTTCCTGAGCCTCCCTTCATCCTCAATTGGGAGCGAATAGTATCTCTTCAGGACTGCCCCCCCGAAGTACCCTGAAGTCTTCTCAATTGCTCCTGACTTGCCCAGTGAAGGATATACTTTTACGTCCTTAAGCCCGCAAGAAGGAGACCTGAATTTCAGGATAAATCCATCAACATTTTCCCCGAGAGAGTCAAGAAAATCAGCACAAAAAGTTTCCATACTCTCAGTTACGTCTTTGCCACTAGCAGGCTGAACAAGTCTGTGCCCCCCTTCGTCAAGAACAATTCTTATAGGACTTCTAGGGACCCCAAGCCCTATTTCTACTTCTGCACAGACTGGAATGAAATCAACATAATCCTTCAGTTTTGCAACTGTTGGGCTACTGATCATGTCTCCATTATATCGACAGTGGTCGAACTCAAGACACCTGCTAACTACTACCTTTGGCCTGACAAAATCTCTCATTTAACCCCTATATACAAAAGAACTCTTCACATAAAGCCTTTTCCGAAAAGAAGCTCTTATATTACTCTATTTAGAAAAATAAACAGTTACAAAGTAAGAAATTTTAACAGTAGAGATATAAAGATTTAAACTAGAGTTAAAATTTAGATTCCAGTTTATTTTTCGGAAGAGATATATAATAAAGAAGCAAATTATGAGATGTTTTGGGAAAGGGGATTTGCTGTACTTTGTGACTTTTTCTGAGAACTAAAGGGCAGCTTCACCCCAAAAAACCTCAGTAATAAAAAAATAGGTGAGAATATGACAGAACAAGTAAGTATGCCCCTTATAGGAGACGATGCCCCCTCATTTACAGCTGTGACAACTCAAGGCCAGATGAGCTTCCCTGAAGATTATAAGGGAAAATGGGTTATTCTTTTCAGCCATCCTGCAGATTTTACACCAGTGTGTACAACTGAATTTATGACTTTCGCAAGCATGCAGGAAGAATTCAGGGCTATGAATACCGAACTTATAGGGCTTTCAATAGACAGTGTTTTTGCACACATTGCCTGGCTTAAGAGGATCGAAGAAAAAATCGAGTATAAAGGCATGAAAAATGTAGAAATAAAATTCCCTGTAATTGCTGACCTGAAAATGGATGTAGCAAAAAAATATGGAATGGTACAACCAAATGCCTCAACAACACAGGCAGTAAGGGCAGTGTTTATTATTGATCCTGAAGCCAAAATAAGGGCAATGCTCTATTATCCGCTGTCAGCCGGAAGAAACATGCAGGAAATAAAAAGGCTGGTTACTGCCCTGCAGAAAAATGAGAGCGAGAAAGTAGCAACTCCGGCAAACTGGCAGCCAGGCGACGACGTTATAATTCCCCCGCCCAGTTCAATGGATGGGGTAAAAGAAAGACTCTCAAGCCCAGATGATGGAAAATACTGCCTTGACTGGTTTATATGCCTGAAAAAAGACAGCAAAAAATAATTTAAAAATGTTTTACTTTTTTATAAATTTAAGGAGGTTCTTCCTATAAAGTAGAGATTGCTTTATCTATTTTTCATTCTAAGAAGAAAAAGGGTTGGAAAAGAAAGTTACTTCTTTCCAAGGGCCTTTGAGCGTTCACTTGCCCTTATAACTGCATTCATAAAGGCAGCTCTGATCCCTGCCTCTTCAAGCGCATGAATACCTTCAATAGTGGTTCCTGCCGGGGAGGTAACCATATCCTTAAGTTCCCCGGGATGCATCCCAGTCTCTAGTGCCATTTTTGCAGCGCCGAGTACAGTCTGGGCCGCCAGAGTAAGCGCACTTTTCCGGTCCATTCCTTCAAGCACAGCGCCATCTGCCATTGCTTCAATCACAGGGAAAATAAATGCAGGCCCGCTACCCGAAAGTCCTGTGACCGCATCCATAAGGGATTCAGGTACCTGGACTGCTGTCCCGACTGCAGAAAAGATCTCGAGAGCAACTTTAATATCTTCAGGGGCGGCATTTTTCCCCGCGGAAATTCCGGAAGCAGCTTCTGAAACTGTTGCCGCGATATTTGGCATTACCCGAATAACTCTGGTGCCTTCGAGAAGGGTATTTTCATAAGTAGAAAGAGGTATGCCTGCAGCGATTGAGATAAGGAGTTTTTCCGAAGTAATTTCAGCTTTTAAATTTTCAAGAACTGAACCTAGAGTCTGAGGTTTGACTGCTAGAATAAGAATATCCGATTTTTTAACAATTTCTGAGTTATTGGTAGAGACCCGAATTCCAAACTTTGTTTTTAATCCTTCTAAAAAAGGTTCGTATACATCACTTGCACCAATATTTTCAGGTTTTACGATTCCGGCTTTAAGAATGCCTTCTATGAGAGCAGAGCCCATTTTGCCTGCTCCGATGAATCCTATATTTTGATTTGCCATTATGAAAACTCCTGCTTGCTAGCATAGAAACGAGAATTAAAGACGAAGAATGCTAACGGAAATTTGTCTGAATTCCAATTATAAGCTGTCGAATAGTTTTAAGGGAAATTATAAGTTTGAAAGTAATTTGAAATAAATTCTAAACCTTTCTAACACACCCTAAACTAACAAATTATACAATAATAGTTACTTATTAAATAACCACTCTAACAAAATTATTTCTGAAAAATCAATTCAATTCTTCCAGTATGCCAATATTCTCTTTTTTTATAACATTATCGTAGTTTCTGTAACCCAGGATACCTTCAATTTCGTTTGTATGTGCTCCTTTTACTTTCATTAGCTCCTCAGAAGTGTAATCTGTAATTCCTTTTGCAAAAACCCTGCCTTCACATTCGAGTTTTACTACATCTCCTCGGTCGAAAGTTCCTTCAACACCAACGATCCCTGCAGGCAAAAGGCTGTTTTTCCTGAGAATCGCAGCTTTTGCCCCGGCGTCTACACGGATAATACCTGAGGTTCTTGAAAGGATAATCCAGCGATCGCGGTTTTTCTGGATATACCTCTCAGCCAGGAAAAGAGTTCCTATCTCTTCCCCGGAAATAATTTTCAGGATGGTATTTTCGATTTCCCCGTTTGCGATCAGGACATGACAGCCCGCCATACTGCAGATTTTTGCAGCCTTTATTTTGGTTCGCATGCCTCCCACCCCTTTAAAACTTGTAGGGTCTCCTCCATAGCTTTCAATCTCAGGAGTAATCCTTTCTACAAGGGGCAGAAGTCTAGCATCACTATGGGTTTTTGGATTCTTGTCAAAAAGGCCGTCAATATCCGAAAGAATAATCAAAAGATCAGCATCGATTTTACTTGCAACCATTGCAGAAAGTTTGTCGTTGTCTCCAAAGATAGCTTCAATTTCGTTTGTGCAGGTGCAGTCATTTTCATTGATTATGGGGACGACTCCGTATTCCAGAAGGGTAGAGATACTGTTTCTCAGATTTAAGTACGAAACCCGATCCGAATAGAAATCATATGTAAGCAGGATCTGGGCAACTTTCATTCCATATTTTGCAAAAGCCTCACTCCAGTAGTGCATAAGAATACTCTGACCTACTGCTGCTGCAGCCTGCCTGATAGGTATTTCGCGTGGCTTGGGTGCAATCCCGAGTTCATAGAGTCCTACGCCTATTGCGCCCGAACTTACAATAATTACTTCTTTTCCCTCCTGCCGGAGTTTAAAGACCTGGGCCGCAACACCTTCCATAAAAACAGGATCTACGCTGCAATTTTCTTTGGAAAAGTCACAGTTTTTCTTTGTTATAGAGGAAGTGCCAATTTTGATAACAATTTTATTAACGTCTTCAAGGAACTGCTTTCTGTCTGTCAACTATAAAGCCTCTTAAATATTTTGGAAGCACCGCCAGAGTTTCGTTTAGCTATTCTCATCGCGGCCTTTCAGAATCCTTCCATCAATCATACTCAAGCTGCACTGGTAATTTCAGTTTAGATATATAAATATATAATAAGTATTTCGATGGAGGGGTTTAGAGAGTCAATTTATCTCCTTAAACTTAAGATCAATTTTCCTGTGCGTATACGGTTTTGCGTTTTCTCCGGCATAATCTGCAACAACCTGCCCTTTACCCATAAGGATGTACTTATAGATCAGAAGCCCCTCCATTCCTACAGGCCCGCGCGAATGAATTTTATTTGTGCTAATTCCTACTTCAGCCCCTTTGCCATAACGGTACCCGTCTGCAAAACGAGTCGAGGCATTAATCATAACACTAGAGGAGTCAACAAGCCCGATAAACTCTTTCCTGCGCCGGGCATCCTCGGTTATTATTCCATCCGTATGATGGGAACCAAAAGTGTTGATGTGGTCGATGGCTTCCTTTATAGTATCAACAATTTTTATCGAGAGAATGAGGTCATTATATTCAAGGCCCCAATCTTCTTCAGTAGCTTTCGAAAGTGGAGAAACCCCTGTCTGCCCAAGGAGAGCATAACTTCTCCCGTCACAGCGCAATTCGACTCCGGCCTGAAGATACATCTTAGCCATCTCAGGAAGGAAAGATTCTGCAATTTTGCTGTTTACAAGAAGAGTTTCAATTGCATTGCATACTGCAGGATACTGTACTTTGGCATCGAAGCAAACTTTCCAGGCTGTATTGAGGTCAGCAAATTCATCCACATAGATATGACATATCCCGCTTGTGTGCCCGAGCACCGGAATTTTCGTATTGTCCTGGATGAATTTTACAAATTCATTAGAACCTCTTGGAATAAGCAGGTCGATATAGGCATCAAGACTCAAAATATCCATAACCTCTTCCCTGGTCTCCATAAGCTGAAAAGCGCCTTTAGGCATACCTTCAGTGGATTCTATAGCGGATACTAGAATGGAGAAAATATTACGGTTGGATTCCCTGGCTTCACTTCCGCCTTTGAAAATAGTAGCGTTCCCACTCTTTAAACATAAAGACATAACCTGGGGAACGACATCCGGCCTGGACTCAAAAATAACTCCTATTAAGCCTATTGGGCAGCTAACCTGGTAAAGTATGAGACCTTCATCGAGCTCAAGAGTGGAAAGGGTTTCTCCTACAGGATCTTTAAGTTTTATCACATCTCTAATGCCTGCAATCATGCCATCGATTTTCGAATCGGTTACTTTAAGCCTATCAACAAGGGCCTGAGTAAGTTTCCCTTTCTTTTTTAACTCTGCTGCATATTCAAGATCTTTTGAATTTGCCTCCAGAATCATTTTTCTTTCTTTGTCAAGGGCACTTGCCATTTCTTCAAGGGCTTTGTTTTTTATTTCTTCACTTACACTGGAAAGCTCTATAGATGCTTTTTTGGCCTTTATGACTTTAGTCTTAATATCTTCAACCATGTACTCACCATTTTCAGTAATTATCATGCTTATGGATATTTCTGGAAGGGATTTAATTCGCAACAGGGAGTTTGAGAATTAATTTTTCGCTTAATTAATAAAATATAAGCTATAAAAATTATCAGCTCATTTAATGGAAATAAATTTTTGGTTCTCACAGAAGAATCAAAAAGAAAATTTATTATAATATTTAAATAATAGAGTAGATTTGCAGAGATATATCCATAATTCTAAAAATGTATTAATCTTTTGTATTATTCTCCAATATACTTGAAGGTACGAAAAAGCTGAACGGACTTATTGTATAAAATTTTAACCACTTTATTTCATCCTAATTTCAAAATAATAAATACAAAATGCTATTTTATTAGGCTTTTTTTAACATAAATAGTGTACCATATAAATAAGGACTTTATTCATTTTTATATAAGTTTTATCTGTTGAAAAAACTGAATTCCTCATTAAAATACATTATTTATATTAAATTTTTCGAAATATTCCCGTTTTATTTTATTTAGGCTGTTTTGAGATAATGATATCATGAGAAATTAATGGATTTGAGGTAGAATTTCATCCGAGAAAATGCTAGAAAATGTTCGTATATAACAAAACAAATTTATGGCAATGAAAATATTATTTCAAAACGAATATATATACGATGCATATAACTATAGAATATGCTTCTACACTACCGGGAAGCGAATACTACATCTGAAAAAAGAAATTGTAAAACCCCTTATAGTTTTTGAAAATTCGTGAATAAGAGATTAAAAATTAAGGTTCTAACAACCTTGATTAGACTATCAAAGTAATTTATTCAAAATTATGAAAAAAATATCGGTCAAAAGAATTTTGGTCCGCCAGTAATATCTCTTATACACAAAGATTATTATAGGGGTAAATTCATATCGAAATGGGGATAACTTCAGTATTGGTGGTGTGTAAAAAATGAAATCATTTGCATTAGTCCGGGCAGACGACTCGGACAAAGTAAAAATAGCATTACATGACCTTGAACGATACGGACATATTCAATTTTCAGCGACTCCCAAATGTATAGAACCAAATTATGCTGATGAGCTTCTTGTAAGTGTGATGGGCGTATCCCTCAAGTCAAAATGTAATTCTGCCGCACTGGTCGAATTAAATAATCATGCCGGGGCAGCAATAAGCAGGCTAAAGAAAATTCACCCCCCTGCTCACATAATCATTATCAGTCCACGACATAAAATGTTTGAAGAACTGGCCGGGAAGTTTACAAAATATCCGGAATTTGATCGGACTTTTAATCATCAAAAAAGCCCTCAAAACATGGAGATGCTTCAGGAAAGCGCTGAGGCCCCTAATCCCATGCATAAAGAATAAAATAAATTATCCGAAATTATCAACATAGATCCTTGAATTTCTTTTATTTCATAAGAAGTAAAAGAAACCCTCATTTTTAACCCGAAAAACTCTTTTTGTTTTAAACTTATTTACTCCATTCTTTTAGCCTGTCCTTAAATAACCAAATAACATCTCAGAGCCGAATCAGGCGCTTCTTATTCTTCTTGCTCAAAAATAGAACCTGTTTTTACCTTTAATCTGTAGACGTATGTATGCATACTTTCAATGTCTTTAATTTCCTTCTGGCAAATTAACCTCAACTTGTTCCTGATCTCGAGTTCAGGTTTCAAGCCAAAATTCTCGAAATATTCTGTGAGTTTTGCAGCCAGTAGATCCCCCCGCCTGTCCCAATCGGTAAGTATTATTACCTGCTTTCCGAGTTGAGCGATTCTTTCAGAAAAGTTAAAAAGGGACTGTCTTGTCGCAAGCTCAAAATTGCCTTCTATCCCAAGCTTTCTCAGGGAGAGAACATCTCTTTTTCCTTCTACTATAATAATTGCTCCTTTTTCGGAATATTCGGAAAGCTCGGAAAGTAACTCCTCAACCCTTTCCAGTCTCCTTCTATAAATTTCAGGATCAACCACGTTATCCTTCACCTGTATTCAATTAAAACGCAGAAAATTAGCTTTGTTTTTAAATAAGAAAAAATGGTTTTCTGCTCCAAGCAATATTTAAAATTTAATCCGATTTAATTATATGAAATTCATTTTTATTAAAGTTGTTAATCTAATTAATCTAATTATTCAAATTAATCTAATTATTCAAATTAATTTTATGTTCAGTCTACATGCTTAATTTGATTTGATTAATTTACTTGCTTATTTATTCAAATGGGCTGCAAAAATGGAGACAACTTGCTGATATGAGATTCCCTTAATCATTATTGACTTTTTACTGCTAGTTGCTCCGCTGCTGATATTGATATTTGAACTGCTAATTCCAAATAGTTCTGCAAGAGATTCAATTAACTGTTCATTTGCTTTCCCTTTCTGGGCGTTTTTTGTCAATTTTACTTCAATCCTTTTGCGCCATTCGTTATAACCACTTGGGACTGAGATTGAACGGGAGCCAGGAGTAACCTCTATCTCAAGCAAAATATGGGAACCCAGGTCTTTTATTGCCTCTTCAAAGGACATATGCGTTACCTTTCATGGAGATTCTATAAATCAATAACTATTAACCTCTAATTGAAAATAAAGAGAATCTAGTAATACCAGTAATAATACCTTTAATTATGGAAAAGGATGGAAAAAGCGAAGAGAGCAATGAAATAAAAATTCTGATTTTAGCATCGCAAAATTACAAATTACAAAAGATCAGTATAAAAAGATCAATATAAACACTACCAGAATTAATTCATGAAATTAATTCCAATAAGAAGAGAATAGTGCTGTAGCCCGAGCGCACTAACTCCGAAAGTTCATCCTCTGGTTTTCCGCTGTCACTTTCAGTTACCCTCGTGCCGGGCAATATCACACTACTGATGTACCGCATTGGGGTTGTCTGTACATTCACAGTCAGGATTTCCCATTATCTCGTGCAAGGACCTAACAATGCGACCTGATAATATATATTGTAATTAATATATAAAAACATCGGTAGCTAACAGAGAAAATAGTTTATTAATTTTCCATTTTGAAATGTTTTACCTATAAATGGGACATCTAAGATATTGCTATACTAAAACTAATGTTCAAATACTGGTTCTCTATAAAGAATTGAAGAGAAAAGTTATATATTATTAGTATGTTTGGTGTTCCACAAACTGGGCACAAACGTTTGAAATTAATATGGCTGCGGATTTATGTACGGCACTGAACAGGTAATTTCTGGAACAATTATCTCCGGCCCGGAACTGGAGCCCATTGAGGGATATATCTGTGTAAAGAACGGGATAATTACGGAAATAGGGGAGGAACGTACATATTCCCATAACATAATAGCTCCTTGCTTCGTTAATGCCCATACACACCTTGGAGATTCCGTGCTTAAGGACCCTCCTCTTGGAAAAGTTTCCGGTTTTAGAATTCAAAAAGACCTGGATGCCCTTGTCAAGCCTCCTGAAGGCCTGAAGCACATAATCCTTCGAGAAACTCCTTATAAAACTACAATTGAATGTATTAGAAGGGCTTTACTGGATATGATAGAAACAGGTACCTGTGCTTTTGCAGATTTCAGGGAAGGCGGGGTTGTAGGGGTTGCAGCCTTAAATAAAGCCCTTGAAGGGCTTGAAATCCATTCAACTGTCCTGGGGAGGCCAACAGAACCCGGAATGCCTCTCCAGGCAGTACTTGCTGAAGTGCAAAGAATTGTCTTACACTGCAAAGGGCTTGGAATAAGCGGAGCGAACGACCTTGAACACGGGCGATTAAATGAAATAGTTAGTTATACAAAAAGCCTGAATAAAATGTTTGCAATTCACGCAGGCGAAAAGGATAGGAGCGATATAGAAAAGGCGCTGTCTTTAGAGCCTGATTTACTAATTCATCTTACCCATGCCTCAAAAAAAGATCTTGAAGTAATAGCTGAAGCTAAAATTCCGGTAGTTGTCTGCCCCAGATCTAATCTCTGTACAGGCGTAGGGATGCCTCCCATAGCAGAGATGCTTGAAGCCGGGATTAAAGTGGCTGCAGGAACGGACAATGTAATGTTAAATTCTGTAAATATGTTTTCCGAAATGGAATTTATGTCGAAAATTTTTTCCCTTGAAGATAGGCAAGTATTTAAAATTTGCACACTTAATGGTTCTTTTATAATGGGGCCAGATTCCACAGGTTCCATACAAAAGGGGAATAAAGCTAATCTGATGATCCTGAACGGCAGATCCAATAATCTTGCAGGAATTAAGGATCCTGTAAGCGGAATCACGAGGCGAGCAAGACCCGATGACATATTATCGGTACTCCATGCTTAAGTAAAAGGAGAATAAATATGACTAGCGAGTTTTACCGCAATATAGTAGTTGCAACAGACGGATCTGAGAATAGCCAGAGGGCTATCTCTTATGGTATTGAGCTTGCAAAACTTAGTGGATCTACGATCCATGCTCTTTATGTAATAGATACATCTGCTTTTTCCTCAATACCAATGGATGCTGGCTGGGAAGAGATGTATGAAATCCTGAGAAAAGAAGGGGAAAAGGCAGTCTATGACGTAAAAGAACGTGGAGAAGCCGAAGGCGTGGAAGTAAGAGAAGTTCTGTGGGAAGGACACCCAAGTACTGAGATTATAAATTTTGCAGAAAATAATAACGCTGACCTGATAGTAATTGGCACCCTTGGAAAAAGCGGACTTGACAGGTTCCTTATGGGAAGTGTTGCAGAAAAAGTAGTTAGAGGCTCGAAAGTTCCGGTCCTTGTTGTCAGGAGAGAGATGTAAAGCCTGGAATCTTTTTTGCAGGCTTTCAGAGAAACACAAAACTGAGGATTCAGAAAATACAGGTGTAAGTTACATGCCAAAAAACATCTTCATTGAAGATATCATGGTTAGAGACGTAGCGTCCGCTACTCTTCCAGGTTCAAGAGACGAAGTTCTTAAAATCCTTAAGAACAAACATATCTCAGGGGTCCCTGTCCTTAAAGATTCAAAAATTGTAGGAATTGTTACCAGGACAAACCTTTTACAAAACCCTGAAGAAGAGCAATTGGCTCTTCTCATGACAAGGGACCCGATAACAATATCTCCCGGGTCGGATCTGCAGACTGCAGCACGTTTACTTCTTGAACACGAAATAAGAAGACTGCCTGTAGTTGACAACGGAAAATTAGTAGGGCTAGTTACTGTCGCAGATGTTGTAGGTACGATCGCAGACATGAATATTGATATTCCAATTAAAGACTATGTGGAAAAGGACGTAGTTACTATTTACAGCGAAACTCCTCTACCTGTTGTTGCAAGAATTATGGAGCTTGCAGGGGTCAAAGCTGTTCCTGTCCTTGATGGGAATCTCGAACTCGTAGGAATCATCTCAGACCGCGACGTAATTTCGGCCAGCATAATTGAAGACAGCGTGGAGATGTCAGACATGTCCGCAGGACTTGACGATGACGCCTGGACCTGGGAATCGATGCGAGACACTATGAGTATTTACTACAGTGTTTCAAGGATCAAAGTCCCTAATCTCATAGGAAGAGATATAATGATCAGGGAACCCATCACAGCAACTTATATTTCATCTGTCAGTGACTGCGCCAGAAAGATGAAGCGAAACAGAATTGACCAGGTTCCGATTATTAACTCAAACCGAAAATTGCAGGGATTACTGAGAGACTATGATCTATTGAAGCCTTTAATAGATGCCGAATAACTCAGAAAGCTACATCAGCAAGCCCAGTAAATTTTACAGATTTAGGGATTAATTGAGACAATGAGTAAAAAAAGATGATAAAATAACTAAACTGATTAAAATGGGCTTGCATATCTTTTAAACCAGGTTCATAAAAAACATTTAATAATGATCTAGAAACCTAGAAGGAAGTTTTTCTTAAAACTTTCTGACATCTTTTCTATACTTTTTAAGGAGCCTTAAAATGGATAGACCATTTATTTTTATTAATTCCGCTATATCAGTTGATGGCAAACTCTCAACAAAGGAGAGAAAGCAGGTCAAAATTTCCGGGAAGCTTGATTTTGAACGTGTGGACGAACTGCGTGTCCAGGCTGATGCAATTATGATTGGAATTGGAACGGTGCTTGCAGATGACCCTAGCCTGACTGTAAAATCCGAGGCCAGAAAAAAATCCCGAAAAGCTGCTGGAAAAAATGAAAATCCTGTAAGGATTATTGTAGACAGCAGAGCAAGAACCCCTCTAAATGCGGATATTTTTAAAAAAGGTGAGGGAGAAAAAATAATTGCAGTTTCAAATACTGCCCCTCAAGAAAGAGTAAAAGAACTGGAAAAAAAAGCGCTTATTATTAAAACGGGCACGGATAAAGTTAATCTCTCAGACCTTGTTAGAGAATTAAAAAAAAGAGGCATAAATACCCTCATGATAGAGGGAGGGGCGACTCTTAATTGGGGAATGCTTTCTTCGGGGCTTGTTGATGAGATTTATACCTTTGTCGGAAATCTTATCATAGGCGGAACTACAGCTCCGACCTTTACTGATGGAGAAGGATTTTTGGAATCCGAACTTCTCGAACTCGAATTAATTTCGATGGAAAAAATCGAAGATGGAGTACTCCTTAAATGGAAAGTGAAAGGTAAAAGAAATTCAAAATCATAATAAACTACCAGCTTCACTGATAACAGATTTACAGATTTTTACGAATATTCGAATTACATCAATGTCTACTTTTACATTTCTCAAACTTGCCATTGCAGTATACAAAGATTTCGAGTTCTGATTTGCCTTTTAGAAATTCTCGCATTTTACTGTCGTAGATCCCCTGAACGTGCTTTAGTTTGTTTTCCTGGAAGAAAGCCTGGACAGTTTCGAAGAAACTAAGCATCTGTTTCAAATAGGCTTCTTCATATGCCCTCGTTTCCTCGACGATCTTTTCGTACTCTGAGGCTTCCACTTCCGAATGGTAGCTTCCATGCTCATTTAAGCCGCTTATCTGGCGCCAATCAATTTTTCCGGACTCATCAACTTCTTTGTGAAGCATGTAAGGATAAACTCTGCAGATTAAAGGCCGGTTTTCATAAATCTTGCAGCGTTTATTTTCCAGGAAAATGCAGGAACCGTCATCTTTTGTTTTCAGGGCGTAACCTGAGACATAAAACCTGCCTTTCTGGTCGCAGAATTCCGGATGGGGGGCAGGAGAAATAGCATCAGGCGCTATTTTTCTTACAGCTTCAAGGTCTGAATCAAGCAAAAAAACATGGTCATTAAACTCTTTAGTACAGCAGCGCGCGCAGAGCTCACACCTGAATCCAAGTTCTTTTATTATCTCAAGAAATTCAGAATCAGGAAAACTATTTAGATCTGCAAGCTCTTCCTGAAGTTCTGCAAGGCGAGTTCCAAAAGGGTCGTTTTTAAAAAGGTCATTTTTCGTTTTGATTTTTTTTTTCATAAGCGAGTCCTGCAATATCAGGTTATTATTAATTAAATAGTCTTTTCGGATTTAGCTTAAATATAGTTTAATGTGAGTACATGTAAGATCTATATCTTATATCTTTTATCAATTAATGTCCGTAACATTTAATTACTAGCATTTCTCTTTATGATAATCCAAGGCTTGACAACATTTATAATTTCACACTTTCAGGCTTCAAGGAATGTAAAATATTCCATCAGGTATTATTGAAAATAATCATCTGATTTTAAAAATATGAATTTCTTTAGCGCTGCAAGGTATAAACCCGCGGCAACCGGCAGTGCTGCAATAATTGACTAAATCGATATTCAAGAAATCCACTGAAATATATTGTATAAAATACACTACAGAATAAATTAACAGGAATTACTGAAAGATTAAGAAGATATTTAATTAAACAAATCAAGATTACTTAAAATAATGTGAGGAATGATTATGGGCAAAACCGGCAGCATTGATTGGGTAAAGGTAAAGGGCAGAAAAGGCAGAGTAATTAAGGTTCAGAAATCACAGGCTCAAAAGGCACATCCAGGGCCTGCACAGCGTTTTACTTCTTCAGGGCATAAGAGACGTTTTATTAGAAGATCTGCAAAAGCCCTTGTAAAGTAAACCTGGGCTTTTTTAATTTATTTCGTCTTAGATTTATTTACCTTTTTTAATATTTTATAATTTTTTTATCATATTTTTACCGTATTTTCCATCGTATTTTTTACATTATTTTCCTAGAAATAGTATTTAGCATTCTTACTGTATTTATTTATGTAATATCTTTTTCAGCATCCCAAGACCTTTTTTAAATTTTTTAAGCTTGAAGAGAAAAGGCCAGGTATGCAAGACTTACGCCTGTCAGGCAGAGCGCAACGTTCAGGAAAATGTTCAGTAAAAAAGCAAAATTTTTCCCTTCTTCCAGCAGCCTGAAAGTTTCATAGGCGAAGGTAGAAAACGTTGTGAAAGAGCCTAAAATCCCTATATTCACAAGATAAACCATAGATTGAGGCTCAGACGAAAAAGTAAGGAATGCAAGTGCAATACTTCCCAGGAGATTTACAGTAAGTGTGCCTGCGGGAATATGTTTAATTTTCGGGATTCGGCTTGAGACTATATATCGCAGAGGGGCCCCCAAGAAACCCCCAAGGCCTACCAAGAGAAGTGTTTCCAGGCCTGAAACTTGAAGCAAGCTTTCAACGCTCCTGGTTTGAAAGGGATTTTATAACACTTCTGCCCAGGAATATGCCTCCAAGGGTCAGAAGAAGATTGGCACTTATGTTTCCCAGAGCAGAGAAAAAAGGCAGGGTAAAAGACTGGACTGCAAATGTCGAAAATGTAGTAAATGCACCAATGAATCCGGTTCCAAAGGCAAGTCTTCCTCTTGGGCTTATAAACCCTGTATACTCGGCTTCATACATTATCAGTCCGAGCAAAAAACTTCCCAATACGTTTACCGAGAGAGTTCCAAGCTGCCCCTGTACAGGTTGGCAGAGCAGGAACCTGCAAATAGCCCCTAAGAAACCGCCAGCTCCTACAAGCAGTATATTGTCCAGATCTTTATTTGCGAAGGGCATTCTTTTGCTTCCAAACATTTAAATATTAAAATCCTATAGTATCCTTCCGCCTAATTAGCGGCTTAAGTATAAAATTCTATGCATTTCATTTTTTAAAAAAAATGGCTAAGAGATCCCTGAAGAGGATTCTGAGTATTAAACCGGAAAGCAATATTTACTCAATTAAATGCACAGTAACTTCCTCTCTCTCTTCATAGCCTTCAATATCTGCGGGTACAAGCACAAATCCATGAGCTTTTGCAACAGAGCTAAGAGCCCCAGCTCCGGCTCCGGTCAGGGGGCGCACCTTTTCTCCCTCAAAAACGACACGCACAAAATTAACGTACCCGATTTTTGAACTGATTTTCCCTATAAGTTCTTTTTTTAGAATAAGTTCAGGTACCTCCGGAATTCTTCCAAGTTTTTTCATAGCCGGAAGGGCAAAAAAATAAAGGATAACAAGCCCTGCAACCGGATATCCTGGCAGGCAGATTACAGGAGTTTTATTTATAGTACCCAGAGCTGCAGGTTTCCCCGGGCTAATTCCGATCCCATGTACAAGAAGTTCCCCCATAGCTTCTAAGACTTCGGGGGCATGATCTCTTTTTCCTACTGATGTGCCCCCGGAGAGAAGAATCAAATCCGCATCGAGATTTTTCTCCAGTACTTTTTTTATGCTCTCTGCATTGTCAGGCACAATTTCAGTACTTCGAGGAATTCCTCCCCATTTTTCTACATGAAGTGAGGCCATAAGCCCATTAGTTTCAAGGATTTTTCCAGGGGGAAGAATTTCTGCAGCGTTCCTGCGACTTACAAGCTCATCTCCTGTAGGAATGATTGCTACAACTGGCTTTCGAAAAACCCTGACCTTATAAAGGCCTAAAGATGCCAGGACAGCAGCATCACAGGGACGAAGTAAATGGCCTTTTTCAAAAACAAGTTCCCCTTTTTTAATATCCTCTCCAACCTGCCCTACATTCCTTCCAGGGTACACCTGAGCCCTTATTTCAATAAGATGGCCTGCAGAAACAGTATCTTCTACCATTACAACTGCGTCAGCCCGGTCCGGAATTGCGGATCCTGTATGAACCCATAGACATTGGCCTTCGTCTACTATATCAGATAGCTGCAACAGCACGGGATTCGAAGGAGAAGCTCCCAGTGTGTCCTGCGCCTGGACAGCATATCCATCCATAGCAGCCCGTCTGTAATGCGGAACATCACGGCTTGAAATGATAGCTTCTGCAAGTACTCTATTTGCACAGGTTTCAAGCAAGACTTCTTCTATCTTAGAAATCGGAGAGACTTTTTCAAGAAAAAGGCTTAAAGCTTCATCAACAGAAGTGAGCTCTTTGAATATCTTATCCATACTTTTCCTCTTTTGAAAAATCAGCCACCTGAAACCGGAGGCAGGACTGCAATTTCATCGGCATCTGAAAGTTGAGTATCTAGCCCATCCAGGTGTCTGAAATTGTTTCCATTTATAAGGATATTAATAGAGCCCGAAATTACGGGCATCTCATCTTTTTTCTCAGGGTTTTCAAAAATAAGGCTTCCTAATTTGGGGAATTTTTCAACGAGCAATAAAAGAATATTCAGAACCTTTTCTCCGGATAATTGTAGTTCTGATGCTCCTGCTGCCTCACGTAAATTCGCAAACAACTTCACTTTAACCTCAGCCATGAGAAAGACTATTTAATTCCATCCTTTAAATATATCTACGTCTTACCTCTGCCCTGTAAGGTTGGCTAAAAAGTTAAAAAATAATGCGGGAGGAAAAGTAATATCCTTCGGCAAATCAAAGTTTTTAAACATTTCTCCCCAGAAAGTCTTTGTGGATCTTTCAAAATTTCCTTATTTTGCCTTCATAGGCTTTTACTCCCCTATGTCCTTTTAGCTATAACACAATACGAATTACTTATTTATCAAAATCTCCGTATCTAGCTATATGGAAATAAGGTGCAGGTGTGGAGACCAATGCATAAGGCCTGTTTCGGAAATACTAGACGAGATTGAATTATTCTACAAACCGTGCAGTTCTTGCAAAACAGTAAACATAAAGAAATTTTCTCCAATAGCCGAACAGATTGACCTGGAAGAATTGGATAATAGCTTCGGGAATTGTGCATGCGGGAAGAGGCATCTCGATATTGTAATGTCTCATGTATTGAAAGTAATGATAAATGAAGGGATAAAAGATAAAAAAGCTAATTTGAGGAATGCATGTGTTCCTCTCGTGACTCCTGGTTATCCGATGAATTCAATTCCCTATCTGCCTGAAAACTCTTTAGTAATATTATCCACAGAAATGAATAAAAAATGCGCTGAAAAAATTGTAAGAGAGGTTAAGGAAGTTAAAGGGGTTTTAAAGGGAGATATAAGAAAAACAGTGGGTATAAAAGATTCTAATTCTGATTCTCTTAAATATGAACTACTTGCTGGATGCGATTTGAGATGTGATATTATACGCAGCCCTTACGGCGCTCTGGGGATATACAAATACCAGCATGAAATTCACATAGAGTTCCCGAAGGTAGAGTCTCCCAAAATAGAAGTCCTTAAAGAAGCCTTAAAAGATCTGGATAAACCTTCTGTTCTTGATTGCACATGCGGGCCCGGAACTTTAGGAATTGCGGGCCTTAAAGCTGGAGCACGAAAAGTTGTTTTTAATGACATATGGGAGCCTGCAATAGAAACTACACTGGTTAATTTAGAAGCTAATGGATTTCCGGTCAAGCTTTTCGGTGGCGAAGGAAAATTGATAGCATCCGGAGATAAATTAGAAGTTTATAGCATGGATATAAGAGAGTTAGCTGATTATCTGGATGAAGAATTTGAGATTTGTATCATAGACGCATTTCCTGGTGTGGATACTAAAGAATTTGTAGAAGCTGCGAGCAGATTAGGTAAAAAAATAGTCATTATTTGAAGGAAATTCCTGATAAGAAAGAAGCCTTAGTTGTGGGTTTAGCCCATGGATTTGCAGCGATTAGGGGAATAAGTAGATTGGGGACTACGACAGGAATTTTTTGGCTCAGGAATTTTAAATTAGTATCAATAAATACTTTCTTAAAAATTGCTTAAAAAGTAAATATCTCCAATTTCTGCATAATTTTGGGCTAATTAACTATTCCCTTCCTGTTCATATGAATAACCTCTAACCTTAGGAATGCTGGTTGTTAACTCAAGCTAATTGGAATATTAAGTATACCGTAACTGAGTGCAGGAAACTTTTTCATCCTATCCCTTAAAATATATCCATGTCTTATAAGGAAGCAGGTACGCTAGAAGGTTAAAAAATATAATGAAGCTGGAAATATGGAGAATTCATCATCGCTTTCTGAAAAAAAATATAAAATAATTGGAATTCTGATTATTTTTTTCGGGATTTTGATCAGACTTTATGACCTTGGGGGGCGAGTTTTTCATCACGATGAAAGCGTACATGCAAGTTTTACCCTGAAGCTGCTTGAGACAGGGCAATACCATTATAATCCGGCTTATCATGGACCTTTTCTTTTTCACTCTACTGCTGTTATTTTTCATTATTTAGGAATAAATGATGCAACTGCACGCCTTATCCCCGTGCTTTTTGGAATAGCCACGATTCCCTTGCTTTTTTTATTGAGAAAAGAACTCGGTCAAAAGGGAGTTCTGTGGTCAGCTTTCCTGCTTACATTTTCGCCAAGCATGGTTTATTTTTCAAGGTTTTTCAGGAATGATCTGATTATAGTTTTCTGTACGCTGGCAACTGTTGTAGGAGTGACGCGCTACCTGGATAACCTTGAGAATTCAAAAAGATACCCATATCTTCTTCTTGTTGCTTCCTCACTTGCTATTGCAGTTTCTTCAAAAGAAAACGCCTATTTGATTATCCTTATTTTTGGAGTATATGCGGGGGCCTATCTTTTACATAAGTTTTATACAGACTGGAAAATTGGAAAAATTAGTTTAAAAGAGGCAATTCGTCTCAAAAGTAAAGCCATTTCTCCCTATCTGCCTGAAATTCTCATCTCAGCAGTTCTTTTCATATTCATTGTAATGTTTTTTTACACAAGTGTCTTCAGATTCCACGAAACTATTTTTTCAATTGTAGGCAAGGCCTTTTCGCACTGGATGGAAATGCATAAAATCCAGCGGATAGGAGGCCCTTTTTATTATTATATTCCCATCCTGTTTACATATGAAAGCCCGATTTTTATCTTTGGCACTATAGGCATTTTCTATTTCCTGAAGAAAAGGGGCAAAAATGTCATGTTTTACCTTTTTTTGAGCTACTGGGCAATTACAAGTTTGCTCCTCTATTCCTACCTTCAGGAAAAAGTTCCCTGGTTGGTTGTACATATTGTGCTGCCCTTCGGAATTCTCGCCGGGGCTTTTATCGGGGAAGGGCTTCCCAGATTAGGCAAATCCGTACAACCTGAAGGCACAGACAGCCTGGGAAACACAGGTACTACAAAGGATACGGCCTACCCTGCCAGGAAAAATCGCTCAAGCATTCAAGTCATACTAACAGGAATTTTAGTAATCACTCTGATAATCTCCCTTACGCAATGTATTTCTGTAAATTTCTACAGAAGCATGGAAGATGCTGAACTGATGACGTATACTCAGGCATCTCCTGATATTAGAGAGCTCATGCATAAGCTTGAAGGTTTTAACAAAGGCCCTGAGACCTTAAGGATATACGTAGTAGACCCCAATGACCTTTACTGGCCTTTACCCTGGTATCTTAGAGATTACGAAAAAGCTGCATATTCCAAGAAAATCCCATCGAATCAAAATTACGATGCAATAATAGTACCTGCTCAATACCAGATGTACAGGCAGCTTCCAGAAGAAAAATTTGCTTCTTACAACTTTACTCTGAGACCGACAAGAGAATTCACCCTTTATTACAATAAAAAACTTGAAAAAAATAGATGAAAATAAAAAAGTGGATAAAAATAAATTTCATATTTTTTTACAAATCTTAAATTATATAACAATTTAATTATAATTGATCCGTTTATTTAATATAAATGGACTTAAGCTAATATATTTTTGTAGTTAACTCAGAAGATCTTATGAGGTTAAAAGAAGCGGGGAGCAATATAATTATACAAAAGCTTCTTCTGTAAAAAAAGCGTAGAGTCATATCTTACCATATCAATTATTTCCCATTGAATAGTGGGTTTTCAGTTATAATATCAGGATTTTATTAATGGATGAGGGAAATTTGCATGAAAATCATAATAATAGGGAGCGGGCTTGCAGGGTTATCCGCCGGATACAAACTCTGTAAATCAAACGAAGTTATTATTTTTGAAAAGGATACGAAAATCGGGGGTATGGCTGCAAGTTATTGCCAGAATTGTGCCGGAAAAAAGTATTTCATAGAAAAATACTACCACCATATATTCAGGAGTGATTCCGAGCTTCTCGCTCTTTTAGATAAGCTTGACCTTGGAGAAGAAATGGTCTGGCTTAAAGGAAAAAATGCCTATTTTGTTGACGGCAAAAATTACCCTATGAATACACCTTTTGAGATTTTGCGTTTCACTCCGCTTTCTTTTACCGATTTGATGAAATTGGGGCTCCTAGTGTTAAGAATAAAGGCAATTAGTGACACCACACCTTACGACAAAATAAATGCAAAAGCCTGGATTCTGGAAACCTCAGGCAAGTCAGTATATGAAAACTTTTTTGCTCCTCTTATGAAAAGTAAGTTTGGGGAAAATGCTGAAAATGTTTCTGCAGCCTGGCTTATAGGGCGCGTAAAAATAAGATCAGATAGAGGAAAAGAAGGAGAAAAGCTCGGATACCTGAAAGACGGTTTCAATTCCCTGATAGAAGCGCTCTCAACCAGGATAACTGGCCATAAGGGAAAGATCCTAACAGGGAAAGAAGTCACTGAGATTGTAATTTCTGAAAACAAAGTTCAGGGAGTAAAGGTTGATGGGGATTTTATGGCCTGTGATGCTGTTATTTCAACAGTTGAACCTAAAGTCCTTGAGAAGCTTGCAGGAGAAAAACTTGGTCCCTTAAGAGAGGTCATGAAGAGCATTCGTTACCAAGGAACTGCATGTGCTCTTATAGGCCTTGATAAACAGCTTATGAAGGATGGGAATT
>CAZFNE010000017.1:0-12569 GCA_964520335.1 uncultured Methanosarcinales archaeon
TAAATAAATAAATAAATAAATAAATAAATAAATAAATAATAAGACAGATATTAAGAAATAAAGGAGATAGCTCCTTTATTCCATCTGAATCCTTCGAAGCTTCTTGCGGGGATTAAAATCTTCATCTAAAACCATTATTCTGCCAAACTCATCCTTCAAATTATCTGTTTTACGAAAAGTACCTAAGACATTCTTTCAATTAAATCCACCCAAAAAACCTCTGGAAAAAGGTTGCTTCCTGTACTTCTACAGGAGCCTGGAGGACATCGGAATAGTTAATATCTCCTCCAGGAGTTTCGTATTTCAGGATTGTATCGACAGAATACACTTTAGGGATGGCTTCGCTGTCGGCCTTAATTCTTATTTTCGCAATGGCAGTATCTCCGGGCAGCATATTGGATAAGAAAGCCATATCATCGGTGGTGCTCAAGGGATCGGAAGGATTAGCTATTGCTTTAACATTTCTTGCCTCTTCTTCTCCTGTGTTCTTAATCGCTATTTCAATTATATTATCTCCGCCAGGGTAAAGGCTGCCTGTAGTATTTACTATCTCAAAATTAGCCTGGTCTTTTACCCTGATTTTAAGGGTCTGGTTCTGGGCCATTTTACCGTACCAGCGGTTCACATCATAAGTCTGGGCAACAGCATCTGCGTTTATAATCTGGACATTTTTCTGGTAGTCATAAGTAAGGTCCAGGTAAAGGTCGTATTCGCCTGCTTTTGCTTTTTTATCTATTTTTATATCGAATTTAACAGGAGGCATGGCATTTTGTCCGCTTTTGATAGAACCTACTTGCTGGCTAATCGATTTGATTTCAACAGGGCTGCCAGGGTCGGTTGAAAGGGAAGCTACCACGCCTGTAGCGTCTACTATTGCACTTTCGAGCTTCATTTCTGTCTGCGCAGCAAAAATTTCATCCTGGCCGGAAGGCGTCCTGTCATTCTCAAATCCAAGAAGTTTACCCCTGTTCATAATATCCAGGTTCAGGGTAGCAGTCTGGCCTCTGCTGAATTCGTTGCTGCCAATAATTGTGGCATTGAGGTCAGGGCTTCCGTATACATTATAATAGTTCTTCCCAAGGTCAAAACTTTGAGGAATATTGTAGTTATTCGGAGTACTATAGGTTGGAGTATTAGATTTAGTGGTTGTTTGTGCAAAACAGACTGAAGTAAACATAAAAATGCTTATTGAAATACACAATAGGGAAAAGATCGATATTTTCTTTACCAGTTCCTTAACCAGTATCTTCATTTATGCTTCCCTCCTGAAAAGATAAACTCCTGCACTGAAAGTAACAATTGCAAAAAGAGTCAAAATTATCAGATCACCAGCTATATAGCTTAACCCCTGTCCTTTGATCATGATGCTGCGCATAGCGTCATTTGCATATGTAAGAGGCATAAGATACGCTATTACTCGCATCCAATCAGGAAGGGAACTTAATGGATAAAATACTCCTGTAACAAACATTGAGGGGAGAGTTACAAGCAGGTTCATCTGCATGAAGGAGTCTACATCATTGACAGTTGCTGACATTGAAATCCCAAGCCCGACTCCGACAAGAGTAAAAATTATGAGCACAAGAGCGACAAGCAGCCAGCTTCCATTCATCTGGACTCCGAGCAAAAAATATGCGATAAGGATTAATATAATGGCTCTGAACAATTGTAATATAAGCTGGTGTACTGTTTTTCCAAGAATTACCGACCTTTTGCTGATAGGAGTCATAAGGATGCGGACTATTGTGCCGTCCTGTCTTTCTCCTGCTATTGCAGAACCTGTTGTAGCTACGGTTCCAAAGAAAACTCCGAGGGCTATTACAGCAGGGGCAAGGAAATCCATGTATTCGAGGTTTCCGTAAATATTGGGTACATCCAGAATAACAAATTTCGTTCTTGCTACAAGTTCCCTCATGAAATTAACGATTATGCCGCTGGTAGTCGTATCTGTAGAATCAGTAAGGAGCGTAAGGGTTGCGGTCTGGTTTTTTGCCAGCAGCGTACTGTAATCATTGGGGATGAGCAGGACTGCTTTATACATCCCCCTATCTATTTTATTTTCAGCCTCGGACTGTGACATGTCCTTTGTATAGGTTATTGAGAACATGGGATCTTCGCCGTATTTAGGGCTGAAACTTCCGATTTCATGGATAAGAGAATTCGAAGCCAAACCTGTATCGTCATTAACTATAAGGATAGGTGCATTTTTGACTGTTCCTCCCATGCCATAGCCAAAGAAAACCATCATAATAATCGGGAATAAAAAGAAAGGAACCAGAAGCGCTTTTTTTCGGGAGAACTGCTTGAATTCCTTTTTCATAATTACTGCTGAATTTCTAAATTCGTCTCTAAGATCCATTTTAATCCCTCACCTCTTCTCCAGTCAGGTGTATGAACACTCCCTCAAGATTCTTGCATCTTGATTTTTCCTCAAGAGCTTCCGGAGAATCTACAGCTACAAGTTTTCCGAAATTCATTATTGCAACCCTATCGCAAAGCTCATCAGCTTCTTCCATATAATGGGTCGTAAAAATCAGGGTTTTCCCCTCGCTGTTAAACTTTTTCGCAAAATTCCAGATGGCTCTTCTGGTTTGGGGATCAAGCCCAGTTGTCGGCTCATCCCAGAAAATTATTTGAGGATCATGCAGCACCGCACAGATTACAGAAAGCCGCTGCTTCATTCCTCCTGAGAAGCCGCCTGTAAAACGATCAGCATGCTCTTCAAGCTTGACCAGCCGCAAATAATACTCAATTCGTTCATCAAGCAGGTCTTTTGGTACGCTGTAAAGATTGCCCATGAGTTCCAGGTTTTCTCTTGCAGTCAGGTCTGGATAAAGGCTGAGCTTCTGGGGGACTATGCCTATAATCGGCCTTATCCTGTCATCTTCAGTTTCAACATCAAAACCTGCAACTTTTATACTGCCGCTTGTGGGTTTTATCAACGTGGTCATCATCGAAAATGTAGTGGATTTCCCAGCCCCGTTAGGTCCTATCATGCCGAAAATTTCCCCATCGAAGACATCAAAGTTAATGTCATCAACCGCCGTTATTTTTCGGCCTCTTGAAATGAAAACCTTTGTAAGATCCCTGACTTCAATTATCGACTCCAAAGCACTCACCTGTTTTCCATATCTTCACCTTTCAGGATGCCTCTGGTGAATATGTCTATAAACCTCTCAATCTCCTCGTCGATATCTCCTAAAAAAGAGTCTCCAAATATTCCTGTTAATAAAGAAATATGAGCAAAATAGCTAACAAAGGCCAATGCCGCAGATCTGGGGTTAATATCACGCATTTTTCCATTCTTGATTTGCATTTCAAAATACTCACTCAGACGGCCTATATTTGCCTGAAATACAGATAACAAGATTTCAGCAACTTCAGGCCTCCTGCGCCCTTCTTCAAACAGCATAAGCATAAACATATGGTACTTGCCTCCCCTTTTTTTATCCCTCATGATATCTGAGATATTTTTTCCCAGGATACAGAGGTCTGTTTGAAGATCAGCATCTTCTCTTATCTGAAATAAAGCTTCATCCTGAGTAGAAAATGAAGCGCGGTTTTTAATAAGAACTTCCTTTAGCAGGTTCTCTTTTGACTGGAACTTCCTGAATAAAGTTACTTCAGCAACATTTGCTTCTTCAGCTATCCTGCGAGTAGTGGCACCTGTATATCCTTCACTGGCGAACACCTTTAAAGCCGCATCTAGAATTCTTTGTTCTGTGCCCATCGTGTATGTAAGTAGGTAGTTACTTACATTTAAGTGTATTGATTTGAATAGAGGCTTAAGATAGGATTTCATGGTTTATAAAGAATAAATACAATTCAAAAAAGAGAATAAAATCAAAATAAGAAAATAAAGCCTGAAAGGAAAGCATTAAGCCCAATTATTTTCTTAAAAATAGCTATAGTACACAGATTGTAATATAAAACTTCAATACAATTAATATATACTTGTAATTACCTAAAATGATACGAGAAAACAAGCCGCCTCCAAATTAAGATACATAGAAGAATAGAAGGAAGAGTTATTATGGCTCTCCCTATTATACAAGTGATCAAGACAGCCATTCAAGATTTTAATTTATTTATAAAATTTAACATTTCTAACATTTCTTCAGCAAATAAAAATGATAATACATTTTCACAAAAGAAAGTGTAAAGTAAATAATATTCTCTTGTTTTTTCTTGCTCTGTGTTTATTTGACTATTAAGCTTTCTCAATGTGTTTTCAATGACTTTTTCAGAAGAATCATTTCCAAGTGATATTTCCTTTGATAGCCTATCTTGTAGACCTTCTCTTAGAGACTCGAGTTTTTTCATTCTTTGGTCCAATGTCGTTATATCTCCTAAATCAAAGCTAGTTTTCAAAGTAATATCTATAACATAATTGGCAACTGATATGTTTTTATTCTTTTTTTCAATTTCATAGCATTTAGATTTAAAATTTTCATAACTAACTTCATCTATTAGCAAATCTCCCCATGTTTCGTGTTCTGTGGATGGTTTTCTATATCTAGGCTTAATTATCAAATTATATGTATTGCATAAAATTTTATCTCTTTTTCTTGCCTCTACATTATCCATAATTTTAAAGAAAGAATTAAGTGTAAAAGTATGTAATTCTTTAATGTACAACAAGTGATTTGGATGCATAATGTTTACGAAAGAAAAATCATAACCAATGTTATACTTTTTTAATAATATCGATTGGCCTTGGGTAATTTTCTCTAAATCCTTTTTTTCCCAGTATCTAATTTTAAATGGAGGTTTGTCCCTAGCATAATTTTCTATAAAATTTTTACATGGATTAGATAAGAAATTAGAAGCTATTATTAACACCCAGTCTGGTTTTTCTGATTGTGCCCATGTCAATGTGCTTTGAATTTTTTCTGGAGGGACTCCTTTTTTATAATGTTTACAATCTACAAACCATTTTTCAACAGTTAACTTTCCATCTACAGTGTCTTCCAATGCCCTCTCACATACAATGTCCCTTCCTTGATCAGAAGGGCTAGAAGCGTAACCAGTTCCTTTTCTCCAATTTACATTTTTGAAGCCTAAACATTTCAATAATTCAAAACAGAACTCCTCAAATTGAGTTGCATCTAAATGATTAAAAGAAAATTTATCCTCTGGATCAACCTCTAACTGAGACATGATTTATAATAACTGACATGAATTAAATAACTTATTTGCAGTGTGGAGAAAATTCTAGATCTTGTACACATTATATACGAAAAATTTTCTAAATTTTCTGTTCTTTACTTTAAAACTATCAATATATGTTTTTGAGTATTTAAAAACCATTTTTAATAGAAAAAGAAATAAAGAAGACTTAAGATACTCTAAAAAGGTTAGAAATGAAATCAAGAATTCTAGTATTTTACAGCCTGTCACTAATCTTACTTATTTTCGTTTTTTCTATAACGGCTCAAGCGATTCAATATAAGGAAGTTAAGGCAGAAGAAATATTAAAACAAATAGAAGACGGTAAAGAGGTAAACTATACTGATTGCCGCATAGTTGGGGAGCTAAATATTAGTAAAATAAAACTTAAAACTAATATTCATCCATATTATTATGAATTATTGAATAAAAAATATTCAAAAAGAGAACTTATTACCTATGGATTAAATGAAAAATCAAATTTGATTGACAGTAATATCACTATAAAAAATTCAATTTTTGAAAACAATGTTAATTTCTCAAATACCTATTTTAATAAATATGTTTGCTTTGAAGATACAACTTTCGAAAACGCTAACTTTGCATGTGCAAGTTTCAACAACTCGGTCAGTTTCTACAAAGCAAATTTCACTAACTATACAAATTTCATGAATGTAGATTTCAATTCTTCTGCTGATTTTGGTGAAGCAACTTTCGCAAATTTTGCGAATTTTCGTAGAGCGAAATTTGGAAACTATGTTTCTTCTGCCTCTAGTACTACTGTTTATCACTATTCCCTTTTTGATTTCCATTTTGGAGAGATTAAAAGATCTGCAACATTCAATAACGCAAATTTTGGCCGTTATACAGTTTTTAGTGAGGTAGATTTTGGGGATTATGCTAACTTCTATGGAACAGATTTTGGAAAAAGTTGCAATTTTGATACCGCTGTTTTTGGTGATATCGCTAAATTTTGGAACGCAAAATTTGCTAATGTCTATTTCTGGGGTGTTGTTTTTGGTAAATATGTTAGTTTCAGTGATGCAAAGGTTGAAAATATTGCTTTCTTCCACTATGCAAATTTTACTAATACTGTAGAATTTGATGCCCCTGAAAATTCTGAAAATATATATACTGATGGGAAAACTTGTGAAATCTTCAGAGAATACTACAGGAGTGAAGCACGATATGTAGATGCTGATAATATTTATTATAACTATAGAGAATATTCTCAGGAAGAAAAAAGCTTATTATCGTTTTCAAAATGGATAGATATTTTCAGTTGGGTTACTTGTGGTTATGGTTTAAGACCTTCATACTCACTTTACTTTGGGATCTTTGTTGTATTGTTATTCTCTGTTATCTATACAAAAGGCCCAAGGATATCTTTAACTAAAAATAAAAATAACGTAGTCTCTCTTCAATTTTATTGGGATGGACCTGGGATATATAGATTACAAAATGCAACTGAGCGAAAGCCTATAGTATCATTTTGGGACGCCCTATATTTTAGCATTGCTACATTTACAACTGTTGGCTCGGGGGATTGGTGCCCGAAAGAAAGTAGCAGGAAATGGGCTACATTGGAAGGATTGCTTGGTTGGATCATGCTAGGGATATTTATGGCAACTCTCACAAATGTAATGATACGATCTTAAATATTATACAAATGAAGGAAAGTAAAAAAGATTTTTGTTAGTTATTCAATGAATAAAGTAAAATAAAATAAAGTTAAAAAATTAAAGAATTTGAAATGAATTTTCAAAACCGGTAAATTATTCAGAGATGAATTGTCTGAGATTTACTTTAATTCGCACTCTCGCTTAAGTTTCTTGCTTAAGTGTCTCTTCTTGTCTTAATCTTTTAAAGTTTCTGCACCTGTTATTTATTAACAACAATGCTCTTTATGTTCATAAACTCTTTAAGCCCATAATGGGAAAGCTCCCTTCCAACCCCAGATTTCTTGACTCCTCCAAAAGGCAGTCTTGGGTCAGATCTGACCATTCCATTTACGGCTACGAACCCGGATTTTATTCTTTTTGCCAGCCTTTCAGCCCTTTCCAGGTCTTCCGACCATACTTCTGCCCCAAGCCCGAATTCTGTAGAGTTTGCAACTTTTACAGCTTCTTCTTCGTCCTTTACTGTAATTAAAGGGGCAATAGGCCCAAAAACTTCAACGCTACAGGCCTGCATATTAAGACTTGCCTCAGGAATAAGTGTCGGCTTGAAAAAAAAGCCTTTTTCATATTCTTGCCCAAAAGTATGAAGATTTGCCCCTTTCTGTTTTGCGTCCTCGACTATCTTTTCCAGATCGCTGACAAATTCCTTTTTTGCAAGCGGGCCGATATCTGTTTCTTCATCCATAGGGTCTCCCATTTTTAGTTTCTGGGTTTCAACATCAAATGCTTTCATAAATTCCGGAACAATCTTTTCCAGGACAATGAATCTTTTAGCTGCAATACAGCCCTGCCCGGTATTAAGGAAACGGGATTTTGCTGCAGCCTGGGCTGCCTTTTCAAGGTTGGCATCCTCAAGTATTATAAAAGGGTCAGAGCCCCCAAGTTCCAGCACAAAAGGCATGATCGACTTCCCGGCCAGGCTTCCTATTTCAGAACCTGCATTTATGCTGCCAGTTAGCGAAACTCCATCCACCATATCGTTTTTAATAATTTACATGGCAGTTTTGGAGTCGATCAATAAGGTTTTGAAAACCCCTTCAGGAAATCCAGCATCAAGGAAAACCTTTTCAACTTCCAGGGCCGACCTCGGCACATTTGAGGCATGTTTAAGCACACAGACATTTCCTGCGCAGATTATAGGAATCGCAAACTTAAATACCTGCCAGAAAGGAAAATTCCAGGGCATAATCCCTAAAATAACTCCGAGAGGCTCAAAAGTTACATAACTTCGTTCAGCTCCAGTATCTACGAATTCTTCTTTTAAAAATTCAACCGCATTTTTGAGGTAATAATCGCAAACAAAGGCACATTTCTGAACTTCAGCTCTTGCCTGCTTAATAGGCTTCCCCATTTCCTTAGTAATAATTTCAGCATAGGTATCAGTATTATTTCGCAGGATTTCTGCAAGTTTTGCAAGGTACTTTGTTCTTTCCTCAACGGATAAAGAACTCCAGACAGAAAAAGCAGCTCTTGATTTTTCAATATGTACTTCACATTCATCAAAAGAAAAAGAGTCGTATGTCCAGTTTATTTCCTCTGTATAAGGATTAATCGATTCAAACTTCATGATTTTCCCCCGGAATTATTTTCAGCAATTAAAATGCTTAACTTATTTAATTACTTTTAGATCATTTCCCCACATGAATTATTTCAGCCGGTTGAGCCAGTGACTCATCCCCATTAAGAGTTAGATTCAGGTAATTTTGTAATCAGATTTCATCTCTCCATAGAGCGTCACGCAATACAATTGAATCTTCATATTTTACTAAAGTTTTGAGGAGAAATTAAACAAATAAATTCAACAAAAAGAGATTTCAGGGATTTTAGGTAGTTATTTTCTTTAAAATAGATCTTTTTAAGAATTGAGAAGTTCTAGGCGCTTTTAGACTACGTTAAATATTATTCTGAAGCTTTGAATAGGTAATTTTTTCCAGGGCTGTTGATATTTTCCTTCGATATTCTGTCTACCAGTCTTGACAGCTTCGAATTTCACTTCACGAGTTCCTGTAGCCCCTGAAGAACAGCTTGTCGAAGGCATTAGCTTTTCAGATAATATTTTAAGCCCGTCTGAAGGAATGACGGATACTGTGCAATCAGTATTCTGAGCTTCAGTTTTCTTTCCAGCATTTTTAAGGGACTGTAGTTTCACTTCATTAATTTTTATATTTCCCGTTGAGCCCTTTGTTGAAGGAGTTAGTTTTTCAGAGAAAATTTCAAGCCCATCCGAAGAAGTTATAGACCAGGTGTATCCTGTGCTCGGATTTTCATTTAGTGTTATGGTATATATATCTCCTTTATGAATTGTAATCTCCCCAACCTGCTTGGAAGTTTTGCAATCAATAACGGGTACAAAGAGTAACAATATTATCAATGCAAAAAGAAGCATTTTAATCGGATTTCTAATCTCATCTACCCACATTTTACACCCTCAGAGTATCTATGTATTACAAATTAAAATACTTAAAAGTATAGCAGCAGAAAAAAATGAATACAATAATATTTAAGAATGACTTGAAAGCCAAGGAAATAAAAACATATAAATAATTAGCAAATCAAAATATTTAATATTAATTATTTCATTATAATAAAAAAGCTAGCATGAATATAATTCTAACCTGAATTTAGGTGTACCAGCGCGATTTTTGATTTCACGATTACTCCTTGAAATATTTAATGCCCTGCTATTTTTCTTTTATCCTGAATATAATTATTAGATATAGCTTTGTGGTTCTTTACATTGCAAAAGATTTTAATTCAGTATGGGGATTTCTTTTAAGGACCCATGCACTCGAAACTGAGAAAACAGCATAAGGTATGCTTTATTTTGCTTTTCAAGTGCATGAACCATTAAGAAAGGCTCTCCAACACATTTCTAGTTTATATGTTAAAGGGGCTGTAATCCGATACATGACTTTACGAACAAAGTCATGACCGGTTTTACATTTTACTTTTGTTTTTTTATTTAGTTAGTCTAAGGCTTATCAATAATTATCAGCAAGTACTACACTTTTTGCTCTTGCTACATTTACTATACTTGTGGTACTTCTTATGTTTGTCAGATGATGAGCATTTTTTACAGTTGTTGTATTTGTCTTTACAAGAGCTGTTCTTACAAGATCCATTATCCTTGCAGTCATTGTCTTTACAAGATCCATTCTTACAGGAGCCATTGTCTTTGGCGCAGTTGTTGTATTTGTCCTTACAGGAGCCATTGTCTTTACAAGAGCCTTTATAGCAAGAGCTGTCGTCTTTGGCGCAGCTGGTGTATTTGCCTTTATAGCTATTATCTGCACCACATGCACTTGCTGCAGCTGCTGTGATTGACACTACGAAAAGGACTGCCAGTAAAATAGCCAATCCTTTTTTTACTCTACCGAATGTTTTTATTTCCATTAATTACACTCTCCTAATTCTTAATTAATTAATAAGATTTTAAGATTATTTGCTTTCAATCAATTTCCCATATGCAGATGCACCGGGGAGATAGTACCAAATAACCTCTCATTTCACCAATTTTTAACTCAAATATTGGCAAATTTTCTTGCGAGTTATATTATTGGTAATTTTATCTCATAGGACTCATTTGATAAGCTAAATAAGGCATAGGGGATCTATCCTAGTGGATCATTAGGGTTGGATCGTTCAGGTAGCTTGAAATAATGCCTGTTTTCTCAGTTCAAATATAAGTCCTAAATATTGTCTTGTTGGCTGTTTCGCCGTCTGACGACCCGAGATTAGTTGGCTTAAATATAAGTTTACTTTATATGCCTGAAAAACCGACTGAATTTTATTAAGATATAAACTATATTACCCTTTAAATTCCACATGAAAACTTTATACAGACCTTATATAGGCTTATCCTGGCCCAACGAGCGCAATATGCTAATATCCTGGATGAAAACTTCTTAATTTTATAAAAAAACTTTCTGATGGCTGTATAGAGAAATTATTCAAGTTTCATCCAATTTTTACCTATAATTAGCAAGTAGAGCCTTTAATTTGGCTTTTCACTGATTTTTTATGTCTTACATGCAATTATTCAGGTGTAGCAGAAATTTTTAAGCAAAAAGAGCCACTAAATGCAATTAATTAAATATTAAAGTTATAATTATGCCTTAAAATGAAAAGAAAGCAATAACTTGGATTATACATTCCTGAAATGAATCTCGAAAATAGGAGACGTTACAAGAATCCTTGATTTCCATAGCGGGGCTGGTTAAGGAATAAATATTATATAAAGTAGAGACAAAATCTGGAAATTATATCTTAAAGGTTAGATGCAGTTGGTTCTTACATCAACTGCAAATCTTAATCGGGGAAGTCGTATATTACACTACATTTATTATGAGATAAATTGCTTTTTAGTACTTATTCAGAAATTTTTAAGATAATTTCCTCCAGATCCAAGAGCTCTTGTTCTCCAGAAACCATATCTCTCAGGGTAAGTTTGCCTGCTTCAAGTTCTTTTTCTCCCACTATAACAACATAATCAGCATTGAGAGTATTTGCAAATGTAAGCTGGGCTTTGAAATTGCGTTCCATGAGATCAAGGTGGACTGTTGTGTATTTTCTCAATTCGGTTGCAAACTTTAGGGCTTCAAGATGAGTATCAGGCTTTGAGATCATAACCACAGTCTTGGGAACAGGCGGTTCAAGCGGGCAAATTTCCATTATCCTATCAAACCCTATCCCAAAACCGGTAGAAGGAACATCTCCTCCTCCGAAAAGCTGGATAAGCTGATAAGAACCTCCTCCGCAGACCTGTTTTTGTGCGCCAAGCCCTTCTGCGTAGACTTCAAAGACCATGCCTGTATAATAGTCGAGCCCGCGAGCAATTCCAAAGTCGAGCGAATATTCGACCCCGTAAGCATCGAGAAGCTTAAGGGTTTTTTCAAAGCTTACAAGTTCAGGGATATTCCCAACTATTTCTTTGGCTTCGGGCAGGATATATCTGCCTTCAAGCCTAATCAGGCGGAAAAGATCAGTTCTTAACTGCTCTTCTGCCCCGATTTCATCAAGCAGGGCTTCTAGGCTGGCGTACTCTTTCTTATCTACAAGCCTCATTACCTTGCTTACGATTTCGGGTTCAAGCTCTTTCAGGAGGGTTCTTATTACTGCAAGGTTTCCGACCTTCATATCCCCTTTAACTCCAGCTGCTTTTAACAGGGCATCGGCAAGGGCAATAACTTCGGCGTCAGAATCGGGTTTTCCGCTGCCTATGAGTTCGATCCCGAACTGCCAGAACTCCCTGAAGCGGCCTTTCTGAGGGCGTTCGTAGCGGAAGCAGTTTTCAAAATAGAATAGTTTCAGGGGCTTCGGATAGGGTTGGAGTTCGTTTACATACAGACGCATTACAGGAGCAGTAAGTTCAGGCCTGAGCGTCATGTCCCTGCCTCCCTTATCCGTAAAATTGTAGAGTTCGCCTACAATTCCTTCTCCGGATTTCAGGGTGAAAAGGTCAAGATGCTCAAACGTAGGAGTAATGATTTCACTATAACCCCAGTTGCGGACGACATTTCGCATAACACTTTCCACATATCTTCTCCGGGCAGTCTCTGCAGGTAAAAAGTCCCGGGTCCCTCTTGGTCTGTTTACTGTCATTTTTGAATGCACCTGATATTTCTCAAATTATCAAACACTTATTAAAACTTGTAAAACACTTATTAATCAAATACTTATCAAAGCCTTGTTAAACAACGCTTGTTGGATTTATTTAATATC
>CAZFNE010000017.1:12669-18200 GCA_964520335.1 uncultured Methanosarcinales archaeon
TTACTTTACTGTGATATAATTTGTCTTCTTCGCAGTATTAGTGCCTGCTGAATTCTTCACTGTCAAGCTAACCGTATACTTTCCTGCTTTACTGTATTTATGCTCAGGATTTTTGACATTTGAGCTTTTACCGTCCCCAAAATTCCATGTCCATGAGGTAGCTGCTCCTCCCGTACTCTTGTCAGAAAACTTCACTTTCAGTGTTGCTTTTCCAGAGGTAGGAGATGCAGAAAATGCAGCAATTGGGGACCTCAAACTATTTACAGTGATACAGCTGGCTTTTATTACTGTATTGCTGCCGACTGTATTATTAACTGTTAAACTCAAAGTATAGTTCCCTTCTTTAGTGTAAGTGTGTTTTGGATTTTGATCAGTTGATGTATTTTTGTCTCCGAAGTCCCAGAGCCATGAGGTAGGCCTCCCTGTGCTTGTGTCAGTAAACTGCACAGTCAATGGCACATCTCCAGAAGTAATATTGCTTGTGAAACCTGCAACAGGGGATTGTTGCTCATCAGTTGGATTCTGATCCTCAGTTGGATTGCCAACAGAACCGTATCCATATCCTTTTGCCACCCAATTTACAACATTATGATCGGACGGGCCCAAGATATTAGTTCCAGAGCCCACCTGTATGTACGGCGAAACATTCCACATTACATTGTCGTAAACATTAATAGACCCGCTCGCATGGACATTACCTATTCCGGCACTGTTACTCGATCCCCTAAAGTCATGCATAATGTTGTGATGTATATTAGCATTAGTAAGTTTATTCTCAAGTTCCACACAGCACCAGCCTGAGCCAGCAGTTCCTGAGGTGAAGGTATTATGGTCCACTTCACAATTTGCGCTGTCGTCTACTCTAACCCCTGTGTTAGTTTGGACCTGGACATCACAATTATGCATTCTGCAATTTTTAGAATCAGATAGGAAAGCCACACCGTCATGCGCCGCAGAGTATAATTGTAGGTTATATATGGTGATATTAGTGCTTCCAAAGACCTGTACACCGTCATTGTACAGATAGCGAGTAAATAAAATATCATGCACTCTACAGTTATTAGCTGATTTTAAGACGATACAGTCCCTATATTCGCCAACCCCACCATCACTAAATTTACTTGCTGTGCTTCTGAACTGGAGATTAGATATTTCAACATTTGAAACATCTGACCCTGTTATGTACCCATGTTCTTTCTTTGTGTTACAAACTGAACCATTAGCAAAGATTACTGTACTGTTTCCCTGACCTTTTAGTACTACATTGGATTGTAAAACTATAGGTGCACTGATATTATAAGTGCCAGGAGTAAGGAGAATATATCCCGGGTTAGATAAAGTTGCATTTGAAGCTACAGAACTTATGGCATTATTGATCGAAATCTGGGCATCTGTTCCAGATGCCGGACTTACAGTGATTTCTGCACCTAATCCAGTGGGCATTGTTATTAAATTAAGGCACATTATCAGAAATAGGGTTCCAATCTGTCTTTTTAGCATAGTACCGCCACCGGATTTAATTTAGAATTTGAGTAAACTTAAAAAAGTAAAGATAAGTGAACTATTTTCTAAGACTGCCTGATTATTCAGGTTTTCATTGTTACACTGTGAGTAATCTTTTGAATACAATGATTTTAGAGATATTAGACACCTGTCGAAAAATAATATATTAATTCCTTTTTTATGGCCGAAGCTGAAATATAATTCCACTTTATTCCCCCACTTAACATCTTTTTTTATTTATCGTCGATAAAGATGCCAAACTTATCATAAATAATTAGCTAATAAAAACAATTATATTTAGACAGTATAATGGTTTTCTATCTTACTCAGCCTAACAAATTAAACTAACAAATTAACCTAACAAATTAACCTTTAAAATTAATTAAATGGGTTGTATGCATTATCTTTTTGTTTTGATTATTTTTGCAGTTTGACGTAATTTTTTAATAACCGACTTAATCATCCTGAAAAGCATGCTTTTTTCAGTTTGCAGCTATTCGTATCTCTTGAATTAAAAGATAGAAATTTGCAAAATTCGAGGAAGAATTAAAACCGTCTGTTCTTGCTTTATCACTATGAAATCAAACATCGAAAAAGAAATAGAGTCCATCCGAAAAGTGGTTACTTGCTATATTTTACGATATTCATATGAATTTAAACCTCAGATTAATATATTTATTCTGTCAAATAAAGTAGAATGGATTCCAAAAGCTCAATTTTTCGCAATCAAATAACGAGAAGGCAATCAAAAGCATGCTTGAGCTGAATATTATAATAAGCAGCTTAATATACATGATTCACGTTAATATTTGCGATCAACGTGTCAGAGCAAAAAAGTGTACTTTTAAGGGAGCATCTGCTAGCTCTTAAGCCTTGCAGGCATGGAGGGCTGATCCAGGAAACGTCAGAGACTTACGGGATTCCTGAATGCGAAATTCTTGATTTCAGTGCAAACTTTAATCCCCTGGGAAATCCTTTTGAGTACCCTGAAAGCGGATTAAACTTTGATGAAATTCTTAAAAAGGGTCTTGAAAAAATAATGGAATACCCTGATAACAGGTACCTGGAATTTCGGCAGGCTGCTGCAAAATTCGTGGGGCTTGGGCTTACTCCGGAAAACATTATCCCAGGGAATGGTTCCACGGAAATTGTCAGGCTTGTAGTTGAGTGTATAATCGAGAAGGGAGATGCTGTCCTTTTACCCTGGCCTACTTTCGGGGAGTATGAGATGCAGTGCAGAATTGCAGGAGCAATTCCCGAATATCCGAGCCAGGACGATGTGGAAAATCTTTCTGACGAAACCCTTGAAAACGCAAAAATCCTTTTTATCTGTAATCCAAACAACCCTACAGGACAGCTTCGGACTAGAGAAGAACTTATAAAGCTTGCAGAACGTTGCAAAGAACATAATACTCTTCTTTTTGTAGATGAGGCTTTTATAGAGCTCTCTGACCCTGCACAAAGTGTTGCAGACCTTGCAGCCGCGAATAATTATGTTTTTGTAATGCGTTCCCTGACAAAGGATTTTGCAATCCCGGGAATAAGAATGGGCTTTGGAATAGCTTCTCAGGAAACGGCTGAAATTCTAAACACAGCAAGGCTTTCCTGGAATCTCGGAACAATAGCGAATGCTACAGGTACTGCCCTTCTTAATATAGAAGGCGGAATTGAAAATCCGTATCTGAAAAAAGCAAGAACCTTGATCTGGGAAGAAGGAGCAAGGCTTAAAGCCAGCCTTGATAGGATCAGAGGTTTTGAAGCAGGGGAAGTAAATACAAATTTTATTTTTGTTAATATTAGTAAATTCATGCTCGATTCAACCGAATTAAGCAAACGTATGGCAGCAAAAGGGGTCCTTATTCGGGATTGTGCATCTTTTCACGGTCTTGGGAAAGATTACATAAGAGTTGCTGTCCGGATTCCTGAAGAAAACGATAAATTAATTGCTGCAATCGGGGATGTTATTACTGAATGGGGTAGAGAGCAGGCGAAAAACGAGCTTCAGCACGTGATCGAAAAAGCTTCCGAAGAAGGGATAGGAGGCAGGAAGACCTGTGAATACTATCCCTGCCATTTTGAAGGGCAAAACTGTACCTTTTGCTTCTGTCCTTTTTATCCCTGTGAAAACGAAAAAACCGGAGGGAAATGGATTCAGAGTTCAAGGGGCGGGAAAGTCTGGAGTTGTGTTGACTGCCACCTCGTACATAAAAAAGAAATTGCCCAGCAAATCCTTGACTGCCTTATGAAGGAAGGAGATACAGATAAGCTCGTGAAAGTGGCCTGGAAAAAAGTTATGGAGCCAATTTTATGATTATGCCGGACAGCGGGCATCTCGCACTCGTGCTTTTACTTGCAGGAGCCATAGATATTTTCTTTGGGGAACCGCCTGCTGCCTTCCATCCTGTTGTATGGATAGGCAAATTGATCAGCTTCTTAAAAAACGCGGCTCCAAAAACCCACAGGAAATTATATGGGGCAGCAATGGCCCTCTGCTGTGTTTTATTCGCAGCTTTCCTGGCTTATTCAGTTCTTTATATTGCAGCCCTCCCTATGATCCCCCGTTTTCTCGGACTTCTTTTAGAAGCCTACTTCCTGAAGGCCACTTTTGCCATTAACTGCCTGCTCAGCCCTGCCAGGGAGATTTACAAATATCTTGAAGAAAACAGGCTTGAAAAGGTAAAAGAACTGCTTCCGATTTATGTGAGCCGGGACCCTTCAAAATTAACCAAGACCCAGATGTCTTCAGCAGTTATCGAATCCGTATCTGAGAATTATGTTGATGGGATTTTGAGCCCCATCTTTTATTATGCCCTTTTCGGAGAGTACGGGCTTATAGCGGCCTATATATTTAAAGCCATAAGCACCCTGGACTCTATGGTCGGATACAAAACCGAACCGTATAGGGAACTGGGATACTTTTCCGCAAAATCCGATGATGTGCTGAACTGGATTCCTGCAAGGATTTCAGTTATATTTATTCTTGCAGCAGCTCTCACCTTGACGTTACTCCCCAAAAAGCTTGGAAAAATTAACCCCTTTAACAGTGTAAAAGAAGCCCTTGAAGACGGAATGAAGACTCCTTCCCCTAATTCGGGTTATCCGATGGCGGCAACTGCAGGAGCCCTGGGCGTTAAACTTGAAAAACCCAATACTTATGTTCTTGGAGCTTCTTACCCCCCAACCGAAGTAAAGGATATAAAACGTGTTTCCCAATTGATAGCGCTTGCTTCAGGATTCTCACTTGCTGTTTTTGCTGCAATAATCCAGATAGCAGGAGCTCAACCTTACTTATAATCCAACTATAAGCCGCTTACAACAAAATCTGTTGTGAGCCCTCAATATAAACCCTCACAGGCTACCCATGTTAGATACCTGTATGAGGAGTCCAAAGCAGGAAAATAGCAACAGGCAACTCCTGATGATATTCAAAAAGCTCTATAAACACTCTAAGAAAGTCAAATAACTGTTCAAAAATCCCGAAGTGATCTTATGAAGTTATCAGATATTGAGGAAAGGGACCTGAAAAAAGGACAGCCTGAGAAAATAGAAGGAAAAGCAGTAGTCGATATCCTTGATGTCCTTGCTGAAGAGGGCATTACTGTCCAGAACCTTGCAGATACAGCTCTTGAAATGTATGTCCCCCACCCGGGACTTGAGACCAGGGAAAAAGCCGAAGCCCTATTTAAAAAAGAACTGAAGTATGCACTTTCGGACCCCAACCTTTGTCTTCTGATCTATTCGGGAATTCTGCTTGAAAGAGAAGGAAGAGCAGGTACCCTTCCAAATCTCAGCAAAAGCGCCTACGAAAAGGATTTGACCTTTATAATTGCGGATGAAGTGCTTGGCACAAGCATTGCTACTTATGTAAGCGGCTCAAAAGGGGCTTTTGAGTTTGTCAGGTTTGACAAGCAAAAACCAGGCATTCTTGCTACCCTGGGCCCGTTTATGGATGACGTGATTGGAGGGCTCATCGGAGGAGTTTCTTCCAATATGTACTCAAGAGGCATGGCCGAGTTTACAGAAAGGAA
>CAZFNE010000017.1:18300-21588 GCA_964520335.1 uncultured Methanosarcinales archaeon
AGGAATAATTAAAGAAATAAAAGATCGAAAAACAGGCGAGATACTATGAATTCGTATTTACTTGCTTTCAAATCGGGTTTCGGCTTCCTCTCTACGATCCCTGTTGGAATCACAATGGAAGGGATCGACGAGCTTATGAAAAAGATCTATTTCTATCCAATTGTAGGGGCTGTGCTCGGACTCTTAATAGGAGCAGTTGCATACATAGGGCAGATAATTTTTCCAGCCCCTATTCTTGCAGCTCTGATTATGGGATTCATATATTACATAACCGGTTTTAACCATCTCGATGGGGTCACTGATATGGGAGATGGTTTTATGGCCCACGGGTCAATTGAGAAAAAGTTAAGAGCCCTTAAAGATACGAATCTTGGAACAGGAGGGGTATCCTTCTGTATCCTGCTCCTGCTCACGTTATATGGCTCAATAAGGGCGATCCAGGATCAGGGCTCTGGAATTTTTGGAGGCGAGCTTCCGAAATTAATGTTTGCAGCCCTCTTTATTGCGGAAGTAAGTGCAAAGCAGTCAATGCTAACTATTGCTGCTTTTGGAAAACCGATCCCTCCGCAAGATAAACAGGCCTATCCCGGGCTTGGGGCAATGACGATAAACGGAGCAACCCCTAAGAATTTTCTGATAGGCTTTATCTTTGGGGCCGTAGTATGCTTTTTGCCATTTGGATGGATAGGGCTTCTGCCTTATCTTGCTGCCTGTATTTCAGCCCTTGTGCTCCTTAACAGGAGCTATGCTCATTTCGGAGGCTTAAACGGGGATGGAATTGGTACTGCCAACGAGATTGGAAGGGTAACAGCCCTTATAATTCTTGCAATTATCTTGAAATTCACTTTAAATGGAGATATGGGAGGTTTAGAATGGATGCTATTGTAATGGCTGGTGGGTTCGGGCAGAGGCTTGGAATGGGGGAAAAGCCCTGTGTCGAATTGCTCGGAAAGCCTCTTATAAGTTATGTTATAGATACGCTCAGGGCTTCGAAAAATATAGACAGGGTTTTCGTAGCAGTTTCTCCTGTAACCCCAAAGACAGAAATTATGCTTCAGGAACGCTACAAAGGAGAAGTCCAGGTAATAAGGACCTTTGGCGGGAATTATGTGGGAGATATGATCTATGCGGTTGAGACTGCCGGGACTGAAGGGCCTGTCATGATAATTATGTCAGACCTTCCTCTGCTCAATCCCGAACTTATTGATTTTGTTATTGAAAAATACAGGGAGGAAGGCAAGCCTGCCCTTTCGGTATATGTCCCGATTAATGTTTGCAAAGGCATAGGGATAATGCCTGATACGGTTTTCAATAAGGATGGGAAATTAATCGTGCCTACCGGTGTGAATATCCTGGACAGTTCACAAATCAGGAACGAACAGGAAGACTTTAATCTGATACTTGAGAATCCCAAGCTAGCAATAAACGTAAATACCGTCAAGGATTTGCAGCGCTGCAGAGATTTACTGCAGGGCTCACAGTAAAATTTACTAGAGGTGTCATAGATTTTATCCTTAAAAAACCTGGTATTGAGCCGAGATGGAAAAAAGATCCTGCGCGGGGTTAATCTCGAGGTAGGAGATCAGGAAATTCACAGCATTATCGGAGCAAACGGCGCAGGAAAAAGCACCCTTGCTTATACCCTGATGGGTATTCAGGGGTATGAATATGAAGAAGGCAGCCTGATTTTTGATGGGGAAGAACTTACAGGGCTTTCCATAACCGAGCGTGCAAGAAAAGGGATCACCCTTGCCTGGCAGGAACCTGCCCGTTTTGAAGGGCTAAAAGTCAGGGATTACCTTGCAATCGGGGCCCAGAGCCATGGGGGCATAACTGAGGAAGAGTTAAAAGAAGCCCTGAGAAAAGTTGACCTCAAACCTGAAAAATATCTGAACAGGGAAGTAGGAGAAGCTCTCAGTGGAGGCGAAAGAAAGCGCATTGAACTTGCTTCCATAATTACAATGAAGCCCAAACTTGCAATCCTTGATGAGCCGGACTCCGGGATTGACGTTGTTTCTTTAAAGGAAATCGTTGGTTTAATCCAGACCCTCAAGGAAAATGGTTCTTCTGTGCTTGTGATCACCCATAGGGAAGAAATAGCAGCAGCTTCGGATAAGGCTTCCCTGATGTGTGAAGGCTCTATTCTCAGAAGCGGAGACCCCCTGGAAATAAGCGAATTTTTCAAGAATAGATGTATCCCCTGCGACAGTAGAGTGTCGCCCCCAAAGGTGGTCTGAAAATGAAGCAAATTGCCCTTAATAAACTGTCAAGTGATCTGCAGGATATCAATGCAGCTTATGAAGCAGCAGGAGGGGACGCTGAAACTCTCCATAAGCATGAGCTTGCAAGCCTGGTAGTAAGCGGAAATAAAGTCCTCAGTGCAAACGGGACAGATGGGATTGTCCTTGAAAAGCATGAACTTGAGCATGGCGTAGATATCAAAATGACCATAAAAAAAGGATATAAAATCCCCCTTCCTGTGCACCTTTGTTTCGGGTTGATCCCAAAAGACGGGCTTCAGGAAATCAAAATGAATTTTGTTGCTGAAGAAGATTCAGCTGTCGAACTTATAGCTCATTGCACTTTCCCAAATGCCATAAAAGTTATCCATAAAATGGATGCCCAGATGCTTATAGGAAAAAATGCCTCCCTGAAATACACAGAAACCCATTTCCATGGCCCCCACGGCGGGATTCAGGTTATTCCTAAAGCCTATATCAAAATTGAAGAAGGAGGCAGGTACTACACTAATTTTTCCCTGGTTTCGGGCAGGGTCGGATACCTGGAATTCGATTATAGTGTGGATGCCGAAAAAGACGCTATCTGCGAAATGGTTACGAAGGTTTACGGGAAAAAGGACGACAAAATAAAAATCCTAGAAAAAATATCCCTTAATGGGGAAAATGCCAGAAGCGTAATTAAAAGCAGGTTAGCCATCACCGATTCTGCGGAGTCGGAATTCAGGGGAATCACTGAAGGGCGCGCCCCACGGGCAAGAGGGCATGTAGACTGCATGGAAGTTATTCAGGGGAACGCAAAGGCTGAAGCAATTCCAATAGTACGCGTTGATAATCCCCTGGCTAAAGTGACCCATGAGGCTGCCATCGGGTGTGTGGATAAAAAAGAAGTTGAAACTCTTATGGCTCGCGGGCTTGAAGAAGACGACGCAATTGATATTATTGTGAAGGGAATGCTGGCCTGAAACTTTAAACCTTTCATTCCCTTTTCTGGGCTTTCCAAAGTTATAACTAGATCTCTTCAGTATATTACACTGAAAAATTTCTTAGA
>CAZFNE010000018.1:0-21350 GCA_964520335.1 uncultured Methanosarcinales archaeon
GTCAAAGCATACAGGTACTGGGAACAGTTCCTATGACTATTAACAATATATTTTCTGTTCTTTCTTCCAGCGAGCTTGTTCTTGAATTAAAAGTTATCAAAGCAGTTGTTGAACCGCCTGTCCAGGCTCTGAAAGCTACAGTAATCCTTAAAGGCGGCTATACCCTGCAGATTAATGAAAGTTTAGGATCAGATTTTAGAAGATATTCCTACCACCTGCAAAAAGGAAATGAAATGATAAAGCGCTGGGATAATTCTCCTTACTGGAAAGGACTCAAAACATTTCCCCACTATGTTCATATAGGAGACGAAACCGAACCCAAATAATCTCCTGAAGTTTTTATAGAAGACATCCTTCGTGAAGTGGATAAAATGTTGAATTCAAAATTTTGAGTAATTTGCAGGATTTTAAAGTAGGAGAACTAACAATGTACTGTTTCCTCGTTGTAATCAAAAAAGCAAATAGTTATTATCAGCTTATTCTCCTGACCTGCCGGGCTGTGTGGCTACAGGCTCCACCTGCGAAGAGGCAGAGAAGAATATCCACGAAGGTGTTGAAATACATGTGCAGGGGTTGCTGGAAGATAATTTACCTGTTCCAAAATCAGAATCCTTTGTGGAGTATGTGGCTATTGCAGAAAAGCCTTCCACCAGCTCTGAGGTTTTGTAAGTTAGATTTTTGACTTTAAATCTATTTTTAATTAGTTGAAATATATTTTTCCTGCTGGAGTCTGCTTAAATCTACCCAGAATTCATTTATTAAGATAAAGTCGAGAAAAGTGAAATTGAAAAGCCCGTGATTTTTGCATCTTTAGAAGGGGGCCTTTGCAGGGCTTTTTTAGATTAAACGATTCTTTTTCAGATGAATTCTGGATAAAGAAAGTTATTGAAAAGAGTGAGAAATAAAAGACCCTTGATTTTTGCAGATTAAGGAGAAAAAGCATTTACAGGGCTAATTCCTCATGAAATCAGTCGAATTCCTTGGATAACAGCACATGTATTCTTTTAAGTATCATAAACAATGTTAACATAAATTGGGTTAAGAAATAATATACGAAAAACGAAAGCAATGGAACAATGTATTTGAAAATATACATTGATTTTGAGTATATATCTTCTCCTTCTTTAGGAGTTCCAAGTGTTTCCAACAATAAATATAATATTAATAGGAGTACTATCGAAATAATTGATATTGTTATATTGTATGAAATATTTACATAAGTTTCTTTAAGCAGTTTTTCTTTTAAACTGAGGTTTTTTTTCTTCTTTTCTTTCCCATTTGAAGTGTTGTTACTTAAATTTGTGGTATTCTCATTTGAACTCTCTCCATTTCGATTTAATTTTTTCCCATTGGACTTGGAAACAATATCATAAATAAGCAAAAGTAAATTAAATAATAGTGCTGCAAATATTGAAAAAGAAGTAACCAAAATGATTATTATATTATTTGTCAGTTGTATATCATATCTCAATAAAATGTAAGCTAGAATAGCTGGGAATATTAAAAAAACAAATATGTCTTCAGTGTCGTAGCAATTCGAATTATGCTTCTTCAAAGTCCCAAGATGTTCACTAAATATTTTTTGTATATTTATTTTTTCAAGCACTAATATCACTTTCAATTCCCAAGCCATTAGCTAACTCTTTGAAAAGATCAAAAGCAATTTGGTTAATACTATCAAATTCCGGGTGCCCGTTACCTAGAAACACGACATCATCAGTAATGTTCAAGGTGGGCCTTATATTCCCTAAATCACATAGATCAATATTTCTGTATTTGCCATTAATGCTTACTTCCATTTTAACCGTATCATACTCAAAAGATGTTATCTCAATTAATTTTTTTAGTGGATCATCTTTATGTCCCTTTTTATAAGGTAACCGGTCTTTCATAGAATTAATAACTCCAGAAATAATACCTTTTTTTTCAGATAAAATTAATTCTGCTTTGAGGTTTTGATTCTCTTTGTGATCAACTGTATCGACAGCGTCAGCAATATCAACAGGCTGTTCGAAACTAATATATTTTAATTTAGTAATGTTTCCTCTTTCCAATAACTGTTCGAGCAATTTTTCTGGAATCAGATCATTGATTTCGATTTTGTATTCTGATCTTTCAGCTCTGAAGTAGTTATCGAAGTTTTCTGTGAAAATTTTCTTTATTCCATATTGTTTAAAACTCTGTAAAATAATAATTCCTTCATCCTTGTTTAGAGGAATTGATGCTAAAAAATAGAAAGGTAACAATTCTGCTTCTTCAACTGTTCTGTGATGAGTAATAGTATTTCCATTTTTGTTAACAATATCACTTTCATATCCATAGCTACCAGTTTTAACAATTCCAGAAATTAATCTATATTTAGTGGATCCAATTTCAATATTTTTTGTCGGTTGGTATTGAGAAACTCGAAATAACTTTTTAGTATTATCTTCATTGGCTGTATTTGTCAAAAAATGATTAAGAAAAGAATAGAGTATTTCTAATACATCGTCCTCTTCATTTATTTGATCTAGTAAGATATATTTACCAGTAGATTTTTCTCTCACTCTTAAAGTGTAACTTGATAAAGAAATACTTGCAGACAATATATAAACACTCCATATGTAGATAATACCTATTAAAAAATTAGAAGATAATGATTATATGAATTTATCTAAAGCTGAAACATTATGGCCATAAAAATGGAATAAAGAAAGAAAAAGAGGATAATTATGAAATAAATATTCTTATTTCAGTCTAGCAAGAGGAATTATTTAGAAATGTTTATTACTTATACTTCATATGCATGCAAGTTTCTAATAAGTGAATAATATAAATGCTTCGAGATGTAAAAGCACTTCTTGAATAAACATTTGTTTTGTAAAATTGAAAGTTTTATTACTTACTTTCTGCTCTCTTAATCAGCTCTTCAAGAAGCTCCTTCTCTTTACTCTCAACCATACCTTTTATTTTCATCTCTTTGCATCTAATAGATAAATACAGCTCTGCTTCCACAACTGCTTCTGCATTATTAGAATCTGAATCAAATATTAAAATGCACATTTTTCGATCAAAACCGCCTGTAGCAACTCTTCTTTTGTCTATAAATACTACTGATGATACAATTCCTTCGTGAACAGGTAATTTAAAGAGTGATTCAAAGGCAAATTCGTCTTTCGAGAGATCTATTTTCCATACCAAAACTTCGCCATTCCTTTGACCACATGCAAGAAGATAATTTTTACTATCTTCACAAAAAAAAACACCTAGACTTGTTGCTTCACAAACTTGTAATGAGACAGTTTTTTTAGTACTATTGGTACTTACAATATCAAGAGAATCTTTACAGTTTGATATAACATATGCATCTTGTCCCAAGCTTTCGCAAATTGACCCTTCTTTTACTGACTTCGAACATATGATCTCTAATTGGTTATCTATTGTTAGTACCTCGCTTTCTGCATTTTCGTTTTCAGATACCACAAGGAAAGAATTCTTCTTTGAAAGAATCTGCTTGTATTCGTCTTTTATCCTAAAACGGGATTTTTCAACAAGTTTTTCTTGGATATCTGTATCAAAAAATATTGCTTCTTTGTCAGTTATTGCCAACAAACTGTACATATCAATTGAACCTATTGATTTTATATGACCGCTTTCATTTGTTCCAATAACCTCATATTTTGGTGATGAGATTTGAGAAATCTCCCATCTTGCTATTGTGTTGTCTCCATAAGCAACAATTATTTTATTGATAGAATGCACATAAATTGCGAAAACGGGCTTAGTTTCCGCAATTCGTGCTCCTGTTATATCACTTTTTATAAAATTTGAGCTCTCAAAGTTGACATTGTATAAATTAGCTTCGCGAAGAGTAGTTGAAACAAAACATTTCCCTGAAAGATTAGCTCCAAAAAAGTCAGCTCTATCGAGAACTAAATCGCACCAGTTTTCGCTTGGTAATTCTCCTTTTAGCCTATAAAGTAAGGTTGCACAATTTCCAACATTTAGAGTAGTTTTTCGACTAGATTCTATAATTTTCAAGAGAGCTTCTTCATATATTCTTGAATTATCTCTTTTCATTATCTCCACTGAAAAATGTAGTATCTCATTGTTCAGATATGATACAGAAAGAAGCCTCTTTGCCTCTTCACAGTCTTTCTTTAGAACTTCGCAGATCCCTTTAGCTATGAAGTATTCACGCATTGATCTGTGGCAGAAATCAATAGGCCATTTTTCAGAGCTATCTGCTTTAACTCTTATTAAAAGAGAACGAACTCCTACTTTTAATGTTGCGTCTTCTCTTTCTTTCTCAGAGCCACTAATTTCCCATAAAAGTTTAGCAAAATTTTGATCCTCATTATTTGGGAAGTCATCAATTAGAGATATATATTTCTTTTCTGGTTCAAGGAATTTTAGGGCAATATTTTCTAGTATTCTAGTTAATCGAGAACAAATTTCATCAACGTCTTGTAATGACTTTCTATCTCGAGAATTTACAAGAAGACTCTGCTTCAACTTTAGACTTCTTTTTGTATATCTTTCATATAACTCAACTTCACTTAGATCATTTTTCAAGCCATTTTCTTGTAGTTCTTCAAACACATCTTTTATCATCTGAAGATACAGAGGTTTAGTTGCTAGTCCAATTGGATCGTGAAGTCTGCTTAAATATTCTAAACTTTCGTCTGGATCCAATGTTGTAACATGTTGTTTTAAATATTCTCTTAAATTCTCCACCACATTATTTTTGTCAATAGGAGCAAGATGACATATGCAGTTATCTTTTAGGAGCTTCAGCAGCTTTTCCAAATCTTTTTGATTCTCAAAAAAGTTGGTTCTCGAAGTTATAATTATTTTTAAATCCGAAAATTTGTTATATAAGTCTATTAAGACGTTTTCGCTTTCAATTATTCTTTCCGAATCAAGCGATTCGCTAATTTCATCAAAGCCGTCGAGAATAATTAATATTCGTTTTTTTTCGTTCTTTGTTTCATAGTAATCTATAAGTTTATACCAGCTTTCAATATTCGCTCCGAAAGTTACGAGTCGTTTTTCTAAAAATTCATCAAATTTTCCTGAAGAATAGTAGTCCTTTAGAGAAAACCTGATAGGAATCCAACCTTTTAAAGGATCTTTATTAAAATCATTAATTAAATTTCGAGAAAGTACGTAAGTAAATAAAGACTTTCCATCTCCAAACTCACCCAGAAGAAACATCACCCTTTTTTCCTTGTTTTCAAGCCAGTCACGAACATATTTCTCGAGTGAAATTCCAGTTATGTTTCTTCGCTCATCCATATGTTTCAAGTCGACATAATGTTCATATAACCTTTCTAACTCTTCATAAACTTCATCGTTGATTTTCAGAAATCTTGGATTTTTTATGTAAGAATTCCACTGTTTTGGTAGGTGACTTAAAGGTCTCAATTCAGTTTTTAATTGTTCATAAATTTCGCGACTTTTTTCTTCTGTCCACTCCCTGGGATGTTTTTCAAAATCTTTTGGCTTGAAAAACATATCATATATACTAGAATTGAACATTTTGGAATGCAGACCGAAAAAATCGCGCGCATAGGTTTCTGGTGTCCATATATGAATCTTAAAAGAGAACATCTCCTCAAGTTTTGGAATTATCCTTTCCAATTCATTTGAAGGTTCAGCACGTGGACTTATGACAATCCAATGATCAATTTCTGGAAAACAGCAATTTGTTGCAATTAGTTTATGAGCAATATCTGAAAGTTTAAGATCTGCGCTTATATTCTTACATTCAACATGACATTTTACTTGCTCTTTTTTCTCGAGAATGTAACTGAAACTTTTATATCTTAAATTTGTTTTTTTGCCACTACTTTTTTCCTTGTTTTTATCATCAGACAACATTTCATATTCAACGATTATGTCGCAGCCATCTTGACTACCTCTCTTCTGTTGCCTTAATTTTCTCAGTGTAATTCCATCGGTTTCAGCAGTAATAAAAAAGAGACTGAAAAGTTCTTTTACTGCTCTCTCGAGCTCCTCACCTATTTTTTCAGATGAATTGCTATTCTTTTCATAATTTATTGTTTTTAGGCTTTCTAAACTTGTGATATTGGTAATTTCTCTATCGTCAATTTTTCCTTCTTCCCTTAGTTGACTTTTCCGTTCATTTTTAGAGGTAAAATTATTTTTTTGAGAAAGAAAACACCATATATCTTTTTGCTTTTTTAATAATTCTCTATTTTTCTCCCATCTTTCCTTATCTTTTTCTAAGGGATCTGAAAAATTGTACAAAAAACCAAATTCTTTTTGTGCAAATGGTCTGTATTCTGGTGCAAAATTGAAAATTCTTTCTATATGGCTCCTTGCATTTAAGCAGTTGCCTTCTGTAATCATTTTACAAGCTATAGACTCTAAAAAAATAATAGTACTTTTTCTATTGGTTTGTGAATCAATGAGAACTTCTTTCTTAGTCAACTCTTCTTTTAATTCATACACTTTATTGCAAAGATCTATTGCTTTTTCATAATCTCCTACATCCCTATAAAGCGGCGCAAGATCTTCCATTGTGGATATAGTTTCCAAATGATATAAACCAAGATTTTTCTCTCTAATTTGAAGTATCTGAACATAAAGTTTTATTGCTTCTTCATATTCGTCTACATTGGTACTAATTAGTGCTAATTCCTTCATTGTAGATAAAACGTTTAGATAGAGAGAATCTATATCTTTAATAGGATTGTCATCAATAGTTCTTAGATTAATGACTCTTTCCTTAATCTCAAAAATTTGTTCATAAAATAAGTTGTACTTTTTTACATTTTCTTGATCAAAATTATTAAATTTTAGAACTAATCTTTCTATAACTCGTTCCATAATTAATATGAATTCATCTATATTAGATCTTGTTACACTTGCTTCTGTAGATATTAGAGGTATAAGTTGAATAATAGTATTTAAGATCTCAAATTGTTCTTCAATGTTTTTTGCATTTTTTATAGATTCGATTTTATCATGTATCTGTTTGTTTTCTTGTAAATTCGGAATTTTTGATTTTAAAATCGAAACAATTTTTTCGATATTAATTGTTAGTTCCTCTTGACTACTAATTTCCCATCTTGCAACTTCACTACTAACAGAGCATGCGATCTCTTCTGCGCCCGTTCCTTTTAATTCTTGTAATGAGACTTTCGCCTTTTCTTTTATTTCATCGAGAAGGTTCTTTAGATTCCTGTCAAGAATAGGCAATCCTTTTCTTATTGCTTTTGTTGCGAATGGTAATTCTTCTTCAGTAATTTTTATAATTTCTGCTGCACGATCACAATATTTTCTGTAGAAGTTAAGTTCTCTCTTTTTTATCTCTAAGTTAAGTTTTTCTAAATCATTAACTTCTTTAAGTGCATTTGAAAGGCTCTCTACAAATTCATAAAGTGTTTTTCGACTTTCTGATCCTCTTATCTCATTTCTAGTTTCAGTTAGGTATTTATCAACTTCTCTTAAGTCATATTTTTTGAAAGTTAATGCATAAAAAGAGCGGTAAAAAGGAAGGCAAAATTGAGAAGGATTATTTCCTCCAGATCCCTGAGATGCTTTCTCAAAAAACCTAATTGCGTTTTCCAATTCTTTTCTATATTCATTTTCCTCTTCTGCTTGAGAGGCCTTGAATATAGATACTTTTCCAAGAGAATGATTGGCATATTTGGTAATATCACTTTCTTGATCATTGGCAAGTTTATATATATCGTCCCATGCACGTCTTTTATTTGGCATATAAGGGAAAATAATACTAATAGAATCAGCTGCCTTACTCCTCACATTCCAGTTTTTGTCAGTCGTAAGTCTGTATAAATCATACCATGCCTGTTCTTTATCTGGTACATAAGGAAAAATTGAGCAAATTACGTCAATGAATCTATACCTAACATCCCAGTCTCTATCAGTGCTAAGTCTATGTAGGTCATTCCATGCGATTTGTTTGTCTGGTATGTAAGAGAAAATGATTCCAAGTATCCCTACTATGCTATTTCTTACTTCACTATTTTCATAAGAAAGGAGTCTATGTAAATCTTCCCACGCTTGTTCTCTATCCGGTACATATTGAAAAACAGTTCTTAGTGCCCACCCAGCTCCAATTCTTACTTTTCTACTTTTATCTAGACTTAGTTTAATTAAGTCTTTCCAAGCCTTTTGTTTTTCAGGTAGATGTTGGTAAGTACTTCTTAGCGTTGATGTAGCTTCCCTACGCACATAAAGGTTTAGATCCGAAGTTAACCTGTGTAAATCTCCCCATGCTTCTTCTTTGTCGGGCAAATTTTGAAAAGTAATTCCCATGACTTCTAATGCTGTCACTCTTATGGCGCTATCTTCATCAAAAGTCAGTTTGTGTAAGGCATCCCATACCTGTATTTCATTAGGTATATGTTGAAGAACAGTTTTTAATGCCTCTGCTGCTTCCCGTCGAACATAACTATTCTCATCTAACATTAATTTTTTTAAGTCCCCCCATGCCTGTTCTTTATCTGGCACTTGAGAAAATACAGAACCAAGGACATTGGCTAACTGAAACCTCACATCACTGTCACTATCATTGACTAGTCCATGCAAATGAGACCAAGACTGTTGTTTGTCTGGCAGTAGTGGAAAATTACCTTTTAATTGATTTAATGCCTTAATACGTTCTTTTGGCTCGTCACTAAAATATTGATTGTGAACTCTCTCTTGATCTATCAACTGCCTGACACCTGAAGTTGCTACACATTTTAAGCTTAAAACTTTTTCTTTTTGGCTTTTAGATTCATGAACAACATTTGCTGCAAAATTTCTGCAACTATCTGCGGTCTCTTAAATTATGATTTTTACATGTAAGTTGGTTTAAAAGAAGGTATCTACGGAAGGTGACAATACTGTTTAAGAAGCCTATTACGTAACTTCGACAGAGATCCATCAATAACTTCTGGAAACTCTGTAAAATAAAAAACAATCAAAAATTTCAAAACAAGCCCTAAAATAAGTCAAAAAAGAAAATTTCTCTGCCCTCCTCAAAACCAGAAGGGCAAATAAAGAGTTCAAAACCTCAACTTTATTTTTCCATCACTTTTCTATACATCCTTGCCTGGAACCCGTGGTATTTCGCAAACCCTTCCGCATCCTTCTGGTCAATTGTCTGGCTGTCAAAGGAAACCAGATCTTCAGAATATAATGCATTCGGCGAGCTGCGGGCAAGAATTGTGAGAGCGCCTTTGTAGAGCTTAACTTTTACTGTGCCTGTGACCCTTTCCTGGGATTTGTCAATAAAGGCATTAAGGTCGGCAAAGAGAGGATCATCAACAAGGCCTGCATATGCCATTTCGGACCACTGTTCTTCAACGATTTTCTTGAACTTCAGTTCCCCGCGGGTGAGGATAAGCTTTTCAAGATCTGCATGGGCTGCTATCAAAACAGTTGCAGCAGGATGTTCATAGTTCTCGCGGGCTTTAAGGCCGAGCACGCGGTCTTCAATCATATCTGTCCTGCCGACTCCGTTTTCGCCTGCAATTTTGTTCAGCTTCTGGACAAGTTCGACGCCGCTGAGTTTTTCCCCGTCAAGAGAAACCGGGATGCCTGCTTCAAAGCCGATGTCAAGAATCCTGGGCTGGTCAGGGGCTTTTTCCGGGGATACTGTCCATTCATAGATTTCTTCAGGCGGGACAAAAGAAGGGTCTTCAAGCCTGCCGCCTTCGATGCTGCGGCTCCAGATATTTTCGTCAACGCTCCAGGGCTTGGATTTTGTGGCTTCGACTGGAATTCCGTGCTCTTTTGCATATTCGATTTCCCACTCGCGGGTCAGGTTCATGTCCCGCATCGGGGCGATTACATCCATATCGGTCTGGCGGAAAACGGCTTCAAAACGAAGCTGGTCATTGCCTTTTCCGGTGCAGCCGTGCGCAAGGGCAGATGCTCCTTCTTTTATGGCTGCTTCAACGACTTTTTTTGCGATAAGGGGGCGAGCAACTGAAGTGCCCATGACATAGCCCTCATAGTTTCCATTGGCTTTGATCAGGGGGAAAATGTAGTCTTTTACAAACTCTTCTTTTGCGTCGATGGTGTAGTGTTTATTGCTGATCTTCTGGGCTTTTGCATCCCCTTTCTTGATTTCCTCTTGAGGCTGGCCCACGTCAACTGAAATTGTAATTACTTCATCGTAGCCGTACTTTTCCTTGAGAATGGGAATACATACAGAGGTGTCAAGCCCTCCGGAATATGCAAGTGCAACTTTCTTTGCCATGTTTCTACCCTTCTAAATAATAAGTATCTTTAAATATCTTTTAAGTTCATTTAAATATCTTTTAAGTTCAATTAAAGGCGCGTTTATGTATTAGTAAATTTAAGCATTAAGTTTAGAATTAAAAATATGCATTAAAGAAATAGGAATAATATTTAAAATAGACGTTTAGGATGGCATAAAATCCATCCTTATGGATCATTTTACCTTTAAGTTGGTATTGGTTAACATCTGTCAAGAATCTGGCAGAATTCAAGTTCGAATTTTAGTTTACAATTGCATTCATAATTTGCTTTTAAACATCAGTTAAGGAAGGCAATATATCCTGGCTTTCTATCCTGGTTTTTGCTTTCCTGATTCAGAGCAACCTTGTTTTCATGTTCCATATTTTCTTACTTAACAGGAATTTCTTTTCATGTCCTGTTTTCCAGATCCATCTCTTTGTGGTACTCGTTGATGGATTTGATTGTAAGACCTTCCCCTCTTTTCATAGTCTCGATAGCATCAGCCGCAGCCTGGGCTGCCTGGATAGTAGTAATATACGGGACTTTAAAGTCTACTGCTGCCCGTCTAATCCTGGAGCCATCTTTACGGGACTCTTTACTGGTTGGGGTATTAATGATAAGGTCAACTTCGTCCCTGCGCATCATGTCAATAACGTTAGGGCTACCTTCGTGCACCTTTTTGACCACGTCAACATTGATCCCATTCTTTGCAAGGTGATTTACGGTGCCTTCTGTTCCCATAAGCTCAAGCCCTGCAGCCTGCAGTTTCCTTGCAACTTCTACAATATCGGTCTTATCTGCATTGCTGATAGACAAAAAGACCTTTCCTGTAAGGGGCAGAATATTATCGGCTGCAAGTTCTGCTTTATAATAGGCTCTTCCGAAATCATAATCAATGCCCATAACTTCACCGGTACTTTTCATTTCAGGGCCAAGGACAGGGTCTGCCCCAGGGAGTTTGTCAAAGGGCAGGAGGACTTCCTTTATGGAAACATGTCTGGGCTTTGGTTCATCGGTGTAACCCAGGCTCTCTAAGCTGTGGCCTGCAATTACCTTTGCCGCAATCTTTGCCAGGGGAACTCCCACGGCTTTTGAGACGAAAGGAATTGTCCGGCTGGAACGCGGGTTTGCTTCAAGTACGTAGACTTTTCCTTCTTTTTCTGCCATCTGGAGGTTGATCAGGCCTTTTACCTTGAGGGCGAGGGCAACTTTACGGGTATATTCTCTGACCTGGGCAAGCACTTCAGGTGAAAGGGTTTGCGGGGGAATTACACAGGCCGAATCTCCGGAATGTACTCCGGCTTCTTCGATGTGCTCCATAATTGCACCGATAAGGACATCTTCCTGGTCGCAGACGGCGTCCACATCGATTTCACAGGCAGATTCCAAAAAGTCGTCAATAAGGATTGGGTGCTCGGGAGAAACCCTTACGGCTTCTTTCATATAACGTTCGAGGTCGATTTCATCATAAACGATTTCCATTGCCCGCCCGCCGAGCACGTAAGAGGGGCGCACAAGGACAGGAAATCCGATCCGCTTCGCAACTTCGATTGCTTCTTTCTGGGAAGTTGCATATCCGCCTTCAGGCTGAGGAATTCCAAGCTTCTGCATGAGGAGGTAGAATTTCTCCCTGTCCTCGGCAAAATCCATATCTTCAGGGTCAGTTCCCATTATTACGGTATCGAGGTCAGTTCTGCGCTTTAATTCCCTTTTGAGAGGCAGGGCTAAATTTACCGATGTCTGGCCTCCGAACTGCACAAGGACTCCGTCAGGCCTCTCCCGCTCGATTACATTCATTACGTATTCAAGGGTGAGAGGTTCAAAAAAGAGCTTATCGGAAGTATCAAAGTCAGTAGATACGGTTTCGGGATTATTGTTGATAATAAGGGTTTCAATGCCTTCTTCGCGAAGAGCAGTAACTGCGTGCACTGTGCAGTAATCGAATTCGATTCCCTGGCCTATCCTGATAGGGCCTGCACCAAGGATAAGGATTTTCCTCCTGTTGCTGGGTTTGGTTTCGCAGGTGGATTCGTAGGTAGAGTAATAATAGGGAGTTGCTGCCTCAAACTCGGCTGCACAGGTATCTACCATCTTAAAGGTAGCCAGAAGACCGGAATTGTGCCTGAGGTCGCTTATTTGCTCACGGGTTTTTCCGGTAAGTTCTGCAAGCCTTGTGTCCGGGAAGCCCATTTTCTTTGCTGAAGAGAGAAGTTCAGGGGTAAGTTCTTCTGTTCGGATGCGTTTTTCCATATCCACTATCTTTTTAATTTTTGAGATAAAGAAAGGATTGATGTTTGAAAGTTCGGAAATCTCCTTCATTGGCATTCCTTTTTCAAGCGCATCAAAGATAACAAAAAGTCGTTCGCTTGTTGGAGTCTTAAGGAGAGTCTTAATTTCGGCTTCGTCCCAGTGTTTTATTCCAGGCTGAGAATCGATGTCCAGGGACTTGAAAGCTTTAAGTAAAGCCTCTTCAATTGTCCTGCCTATTGCCATGACTTCTCCGGTACTTTTCATGGCTGTAGTAAGCGTTTTATCGGCAGTTACGAATTTATCAAAAGGCCACCTGGGAATCTTCATGATTACATAGTCCAGGGCTGGCTCAAAAGAAGCAGGGGTACTTTTAGTAACGTTATTAATAATTTCATCAAGGGCCATTCCGATTGCAATCTTTGCGGTTACGCGGGCAATCGGGTAACCTGTAGCTTTGGAAGCAAGGGCTGAAGACCTTGAAACCCTTGGATTTACTTCAACTATACGGTAATCGCCCTCTTTTAAGGCGTACTGGATATTGCACCCGCCTTCAATCTTGAGGGCCCGGATAATCTTAATGGATGCACTCCTGAGCATCTGGTGTTCAGCATCGGTAAGAGTCTGGGAAGGGGCAACAACTGCGGATTCACCTGTATGGACTCCCATAGGGTCGACGTTTTCCATATTACAGATAACAATGCAGGTATCGTTTGCATCCCTCATGACCTCGTACTCAACTTCTGCCCAGCCAAGTACGCTTTCTTCAATAAGCACCTGGGAAATCCGGCTGCGCCTTAATCCGCGCTCGGTAATCTCCAGTAACTCCTCTTTTGTACGGGCAATTCCGCCTCCGGCTCCTCCAAGAGTATAAGCCGGGCGAACAATAAGGGGAAGGCCGAGTTCTTCTACAACCGCTTCGGCTTCTTTTAAAGAATGGACTGCACGGCTTAAAGGAACTTTCTCCCCTATGCTGAGCATGGTTTCTTTGAAAAGTTCCCTGTCTTCCGTATTTTTTATAGCTTCTACAGGGGTTCCAAGGATCTGGACTCCATATTTCTCAAATGTCCCCATTTCTGCAAGTTCGCTGGTTATATTGAGCCCGGTCTGTCCCCCAATGCCTGCAATAATCCCATCAGGCCTTTCTTTTTCAATGATTTTTTCTACAATTTTCGCATCGAGGGGTTCGATGTAAACCGAATCCGCCATTTCGGGGTCAGTCATAATGGTTGCAGGGTTTGAGTTTACAAGGACAACCTGCACGCCTTCTTCTTTTAAAGACCTGCAGGCCTGGCTGCCTGAGAAATCGAATTCTGCAGCCTGCCCGATTGTTATAGGCCCTGAACCTATGAGCAGGACTTTTTTAATATCCTCGCGCTTGGGCATTAAATTACCCCCCCGAGGACTTTTATAACCTTGTTGAAATAAGTAATTTCAGTATCCATCGGGCCTGCCTGGGCTTCAGGATGGAACTGTACACTGAACATATCCAGATCCTTATGGGAAACCCCTTCAACGGTTTTGTCGTTTGCATTCAGGTATTTTACATAGAGGCCTGTCCCATCCAGGGAATCTGCATCCACGGCATATCCATGGTTCTGGGAGGTTATGAAAATCTTATTTTCAATCAGGTCCTTTACAGGCTGGTTTCCTCCCCTGTGCCCGAATTTCATTTTATAGGTTCTTGCTCCCATTGCAAGGGCAAGAATCTGGTGCCCGAAACAGATCCCACAGACAGGAATCGTGCCTGCAAAAGCCTTTACGGCTTTAATTGCATCTATAGCTTTTTCCGGATCTCCTGGCCCGTTTGAGACAAATAAAAGGTCAGGCTCATAATTTGCAATTTCCGAGGGCTTTGTAGTTGCAGGAACCAGGGTAAGGTCAATTCCCCGCTTGTGCAGGTTGTTTATAATATTTCGTTTAATCCCGAGGTCGATAACAACTGCATGTTTTCTTTTGCCTTTGCCTTTCCAGGCCCCCTCTGCACCTGGAATAAACCTGGGCTCTTTGCAGGTGACAAGGGAAATTAATTCTTCATCCGTTATTTGCGGGAAATTCCTTGCCACTTCAACAGCTTCTTCCCCATCGTCGCTGCCAGTAATCAGGGCTGCGCGCATGGTTCCATGCTCCCTTGTCTTTATGGTGAGCATCCTGCTGTCAATGCCTTCAATCCCTGGTTTTCCTTCATCCTGTAAAAATCTGTCAATAGAACGGGCTGATTTATAGTGGTAGGGGTTTCTGCAGGCCTCCCTGACAACAAGGCCCTCTGCATGAATATTATCGGATTGGAAGCGCTCTCCGCTAACTCCGTAATTTCCGATAAGGGGGTTGGTAAACATTAAAATTTGACCCTTGTAAGAAGGATCTGTAAGAGCCTCCTCATATCCTGTGAATTGAGTTGTAAAAACAAGTTCGCCGCAAGCTGTGCCTTCAGCACCAAAACCGGTGCCCTTAATAACTGTTCCGTCTTCTAATCCTAGTACTGCCTTCATCATCTGAACCTGCGAGTAAATGTCATAAGACATGTATAAGTGTTACGATGACCTTTCCCATTCTCTGAGTTAATGCTATTTCTTGAGTCTTTTAATATATAAATCTATTAATTAAATTACATTATCTTTTTTTGCTCCTTCTAACACTGATTTCTCATTTTGGTAAATGCTTTTTTTAGTTAATTGTTTTATAAAGTTCTAACCGGCTAAAATTAGATTTTCCTTTTAATAAGGGCAGAATTATTTTATTTTTTGCCGCGACTGGATTTTAACAATAAGAACAGCCACTAGCATCTATTCCAGGGTTTACCTTTTAAAGTTGAATCTTACAAGTCCATTATAGGTCTATACGTGTTGGAATACAATCTCTATCCCCCTCAAAGTCCTAATAGAATTTAAACAAAATAATATAAAATTGAATATGGATTCTAACAGGACTTTTTTATCTGATAATGTTATATTATGATATCCAGGATATTATAATATCTTAGATAATCTTATAATAATATTTCATATAATTTCATATCTGACTCCCATTCTAATAAATAGAGTTGTGAATTTTATTTTAAATTCGAAATAAAATTTGAATAAAATGAAAAGTAAAATATATTAATAATGTCGAAAATGGCGAAAATGGTAAAATGGCAATGGAATAATGATAAAAATGGCTAACCCACTTAAAGACCTTGACAAATCCGCAGAAGAGAGCTACAAAAAAGCCAGGATTTCTTTTCAAATGGGAAATTTTGAAGAATCCTTAGAAGCCTACAAAAAAGCAGAAAAAATCTGGGAAGAAATGGCTTCCCAATTTTCTAAAGCGAGGAAGGAGGCCAGAGAAAAAGAATATCTGGAAAAAGCCCAGGAAGCCAGGTCATGTTCAGGAATGGCTCTTTTCAAACTTGGCAAATATCAGGAAGCGCTTGAGATCGTTGACTCTGCTCTTAAGATCAGTCCTGAAAGTGCTACTGAGTGGTCCAATAAAGGTTTTGTGCTCTCAGCCTTGGAGAGAAATGAAGAAGCGCTTGAAGCTTTCGAAAAAGCCCTTTCTTATGCACCTGAAGCCCCGAAAATTCTGACCAACATAGGCATAGTATATTTCAAAATGGGAGCTTTTGAAAAGGCCCTCGAGGTTTTTGACAAAGCCCTTAGCCTTGAACCTAAAAAAGCATCTGACTGGACCTGTAAAATTCCAAGATTCAGTTTTTTCTCAAAAAACAGGGCTGTCCTGAGACCTGATAACGGCCAGACGTGGTACTGGAAAGGAAATGTGCTCCTGGCCCTTGGAGAGAAGAAAAAAGCTTTGAATGCATTTAAAATGGCTTTAGAAAGTGATCCTGACCAGGTTGATTCTCTCCTCTCAGGAGGAGAATTGCTCTGTGAATTTGCTGAATACGAAGAGGCTTTTAAATGTTATGCCAGAGCCATGAGACTCAGCCCGGGAAATGAAACCGCGAAGCAGGGAAAAGAATTTTGTGAATTGAAATTCAATGACCCGAAATTGAAAAATGACTGACTGGTAACTAACTAAAAACTAAAAAAGTATAAGGTTTTTCCTATAAGAGCCCCAGTATAATTGATATACCATTGCGACAATCCTAAAGCTATGAACAGCAGCAAATCCGAAGATTCCATTTTACCTTCAGAGTTTTCACACAAGCCAGAGCCTGAGAGCCCTCAGAAAATGCTTGCCAGAAGAAACAAGCTTACTTATGGAACAGCCAGCTTTTCAAGGCCTTTTGTTGACCAGTTAAAGGGCATTTTACCTGCTTTTAATAATAGGCTTTCTCAGGACAGAGACTTAGGCTTTACTTCATCAGGATACTCTCGTCTAAGTCCTGAAACTCTTCCCAGACTCATGTCGGATTCTTGCTCTGGATTTTCAACTTCAAACCCTCCAGAAGTGCTTAGCAAGGGGTTTGAAATTTCTCATCGGAAAGAGTTTGGGATAACCCCCGACTTTGCAAGGAGAACTCTTTCAGGGACAAATATTTGCCCAATAGGCATCGGTGCAGACCTGCCTCTTGCTCCTCTTGGAAGCAGGCTTGTAGATTTAAGGCGGGATGGACTCGAAGAGAAAAAAGTGGAATAAAGATAGATTGCTTAATGGGGACTGTAAAATTTATTAGAGTTAGAGAAGTCTTATAGTCAACCCTTATTATTTTTTTCTAATTTTTATTGGTTCTGAAGTTTGACTTTTTATACCACAGAGTATGTTTTGAAAACACTCCACTTTGGAAATTCTAACTTATATACGCATATTTTGATGAGAGATTTTTTAAAAGCCTTCAATAAAGCCTTCAATATAAGTTAAAGGCCTGGCTGGATTCAAATAAATAAGATATGTATTCTGATAATTTGATTTACATAACCGGTTAACTAATCACTTAAAACAGACAATTATTCCAACTAAACTTACTACAATTGCAATTATAATTATAAGAACAATTAAAGCCGAACTTTCATATTCAATATCGTCATTGTTCTTATAAGGCATAATAATAAATAGAAGCTAAACATTAAAAACTTTTGTAAGTCTTGCAGTTTTATAAACAGAAGAAGGAGTTGTATATTATTTCCTTTATTTATCGGATTTCGGGATATCCTTTTTTTTCTTTAGAAATTTTATCCTCTTATCTTACATATTAATTTCACGCTTATTTAAGTTAGAAATAATAATTGGCAAATGATCGAATGTATAGGCAATTCCTACTTCCTGCTAACAAACCCTGGCAATTGAAATTAATATTAAATCAGAATTATGATAGAATTTTATAAAGTTTTTTAAAGGCTGATAAAACAGGCGATTAAAAACAGACACTCTAAAATAAGCTTGAAGCTTTAATAAACCTAAACAATCTTTTAATCAAATTGGAAATTAAGGGTAAGGCTCAGAGGATTTTAAGAAATATTTTTTTCTATCTGTTTTCGTACTTTTAATGGTTATTAATCTCTGATTAATATCCTGCATTTGCACTTACAATTTGCCAGATATGCTTCGAAAGCTCAGAGTACTGAGTTTTCGGCTCCCCTATCTTCTGAATAAAAGAGTTAGCTCCGTTCTCAATTGCCTGGCGCATGACATCTTCTTTTCCTACTCCTGTAAATAAGATAAAGGGAATGTTAATTCTCTTATCCCGGATGGTTTTTAGCAGGGTAATGCCGTTCATAAAGGGCATATCATAATCTGAGACTACAACATCGTAAGGCTCATTTTCCAGCTTTTTGAGGGCTTCTCCTGCTGAGTCCACTGTGTCTGAAAAGATATTATGGAAAACTTCCAGGAATGTCTTTGATAGCTCTAAGAATAAAGGGTCATCATCTACAAGCAATATTTTCATGAGGTTTTCTCCTTAAGGTTACGCAAATAACCTTCTAAATTTTATTATTAAATATATCAATTCAGAAACTTATTTAACGGAATTCTCTTGAGATACCTGATGGGGGAATATCTTTACAAAATATCTTTAAATAACTAACATATTCAATAAGTTATATTTGAAAAGGTGTATATAATTCTTTCAAGTCTTTTAGGTTGAAAAATGCGCATTTTATTATTCTATGTATATTATTATAACTAAAAAATAGCATGTTTTTGGCAGTTTGATATTTGAGAATGCCCATTTAAAAAAATTCATTTGGATATAAATATAAAAACGTATTTTTAAAAAATAAATTTTCTAAACTTAAGCTTCAAATCTTTTTAGCCTGGATAATATTTCCCCGGGTTTGTTTCTCATTTACGTTTTTTCTCTGAAATTTCCTGCTCGTAAATTATAATACCCAAAATTTGAAGTGCAACTTTTAATTATTTCTTTAAGCTCCTATATATTAATTCGTTTTTATTTATTTCATAAACTTACGAGAGTAAATCTACTTTTTCTATACATAAAATAACAAAATTCAAGTTTTCATTATTTACAATATCCAGAGTAACGTATAAAAGAATTTATAAACTAAAAACTCCATATATAGGTCTTTTAAAATTTGAACCTGGGTTTTTATTGAATTTAAATTAATTTGTTCCAGAACAAAACTATTCTAAATACAAAGTTTTTTTCAACTATAGCTAAAACTAGTGTTAGCAGCAAATTAAAATAATGAGTCCTAAAAGATACAAAGAAGAATGTTGAAAAACAGGGATGGTAGAATAGATCAGCCCTGATTAATGAAGTTGTCCAATTCTGTTTTAAGCATCTGGCTTAGAATCTTTCCGTCTACCATTCCTCTATATTCTTTCATTACAATTCCCATTAATGGGCCAAGAGCTGCAGGGCCTTTTTCTTTAATGAAATCTTCCCTTTCCCTGATGACCTTTTTAATGAAATTCTCAACTTCTTCAGGATCAAAGGTACTTAACCCGAGTTTCGAGACAGCTTCCTGTACACTCATTTCGGGATCTTTTGCAAGTGCAGTTAACAGGTCCTGAATAGCCTCCTTTGCAATTTCCTGGTTAGAAATTGCTGCAAAAAGGCCCCTGAAATGCTCATCTGTGAGATTTTCGGTTTCTGCCCCGTTTCTCCGGATTTCAGGGACAATTCCTACCAGCGTGCGCGCAATAAGGGTAGAATTTACGTTTTCATCTGAAGTATAGGCTTTGAGCAGGCTTTCAAAAAGAGGAAGGTATTTTGAGTAAGCAATTTTTTCTGCAAGCTCTTTATTCAGGCCATTTTCTGAGGAAAAACGTTTTGCCCTATCTGTTAAGAGTTCCGGGGTTTCAATCGAATCAAAATATGGCTGAGAGATTTCTATTTGCGGTACATCGGTTTCAGGATACATTCTTGCTGCCCCAGGAAGGGGGCGCATGTAGGCAGTATTCCCATCCGGAAGGGCTTTTCGGGTTTCTTCGGGAATTCCTTCAATCGTTTCTTTTGCCCTTGTGATAACGGCTTCAATTGCGAGCCTGGCTTTCTCGGGCTCATCTGAAACCATTATTACAGCGTCTTCTTTACAGGCTCCGATTGCATCCCTTAGGGCCTGGACTTCTTTTTCGGTTATCCCGTAATTCGGAAGCTCATCTGTATGAAAAATTCCGCCTACCCCTGCGGTTTTAGCCCTATCGGAAAATTCCGTTCCAAGCCTTCTTCCGGGCTGGATCTCTTTTCCTACAAGCCCTCCGAACTTCCTGAGCAGGGCAGCAAGGATCGAGCCTTTCTTTACGCCTTTTTGCAGGACTTTTGACTTCGTGTCCATGAAAAGTCCCGTTACATCATAAATTTCCTCGCAGACAAAGGCCTTCCTTTCCATGAGGTCCTGCCTGATAAAAAGCAGATTTAACTGCCTTTCAACTTCTCTTCGGACGATGTCTTCTATAACATCGAGGGCTTGCACTCCTTTTACTTCTACCCTGGCTCCCTGGGCAATCGAGATATTCACATCCTGCCTGATAGTGCCAAGCCCTCTTTTCACTTTTCCGGTAGACCTGAGGATCATACCTATCTGTTCTGCAACTTCTCGTGCATGGCGGGGAGTCTTTATATCCGGAGCAGTTGCAATTTCTACAAGGGGAATTCCCAGCCTGTCCAGGGAATAAACAATCGAATCCCCAATCTCTTCAATTTTCTGGGCAGCTTCCTCTTCAACACAGAGGCTGTCGATCCCGCAGCGTCCTTCAGAAGTCTCTATATATCCATCACTTGCAAGAAAAGCAGTTCTCTGGAACCCGCTGGTGTTTGACCCGTCCACCACTATTTTCCTCATAACGTGCATCTGGTCTACAGGCTTCATATGGAAAAGTTTTGCAACCCCAAGAGAAATATCCAGGGCTTCTTTATTGAGTTCTCTTGGAGGTTCTTCATCGTTTTCTATAAGGCAGGTTGTATTATAGGCCTTATAAATATATTTCCTCCTGATCTTTGTCTGCTCGACAGCAGCCCTGTCTTTTTCGCCCATTTCGCTTTCTGTAGCCCTGAGATATCTAAAAAATTCAAAGTCCGAATCCGTTATATCTCTAATGAGGGTCGGGCACCTGCAGAAAAGTTTCTCCTTTGAATCTAACTGCTGGTGAATTTCAAGCCCGGCTTTCAGCCCAAGTTCACTATAATCATATTTTTCCATATTTTCACCCGAATAAACCAGGAGGCGCCTTGTTTTTAAGATTGGAATTTTTTAATTTTTTAATTCATCATTTGCTCTATTATCTTCATTTCCAATTACTATAATGTCTTTCAAATCAGCTCTCTGCCTTCTTAGTTTTAAGTTTTCGGCTTATTACACTATTTACTTCAATGATGTTTGCACTTATTTCTCTCTTATTGTTTAAGGGTTACATGAGCAGTTATTAGTTATTATAAAAGAAATGAATCTAAAAGGTATTCTTGAATGTATAAAACTATCTCTACATATAACACTGGTATAACTGTAAAAGCACTATAAAAACAGGTATGATCC
>CAZFNE010000019.1:0-4050 GCA_964520335.1 uncultured Methanosarcinales archaeon
GGAATTAGCCTGGGCAGGTTTTTAGTTTTTAATACTATCCGGGCTAGCTTATTTCTAACATCCTCTAAATTTTATTTCTGCTAGTTTTGTGGCTATCTATGCTTATGCCAGTCTACCTGGATTTTTACTACAGGTACTTAACGATAAGTTTAAAAGCAGATTTTCTGATTCCTAAGGCATGGAATTGAAGAGAGAGAACGTACTTATCGAAGCTCTGCCTTATATGCAGGAATTTTTCGACTCAATCATGGTCATTAAAGTGGGCGGGAACGCGATGGTCAGTTCCCAGATTATGGAAGATATCATAAAAGATGTTGTACTTCTGCGTTATGTAGGAATTAAACCTGTTATTGTACATGGGGGCGGACCTGAAATTACTGAAAAGATGGAACGTCTTGGCAAAAAAGCAGAATTTTTCCAGGGCTTGAGGATCACAGACGACGAAACTATGGAAATTGCCAGAATGGTGCTTGTAGGAAATATTAATACCAAAATCGTATCCCTGATAGGAGTCTGTGGAGGAAAAGGCATAGGCCTTACAGGTTATGATGGAAGAATGATTCTCGGGCACAAGCAGGCGGCAAAAAAAGTAGTTATTGACGGAGTTGAGACAGAAGTAGATATTGGGTGGGTTGGAGAGAGTGAAGTTATAAACCCGCATATTCTCAATATAATGCTGGAAAATGGGTATATTCCAGTTATTTCTCCGATTGCCGTCGATTCGAAGGGAAATGCTCTGAATATTAACGCAGATATAGTTGCAGGGGATATTGCGGCAGCTCTGCGTGCTAAAAAATTAATTCTTATGACCGATGTCTCAGGCCTGTTAAGAGACATAAAAAATCCAGACAGTCGCATTTCGAGTGTAACTTTAAATGATATCGAGCCTCTTATTGCAGAAGGCATTATAAAAGGGGGGATGATTCCAAAAATAAAAGGCGCGGCAGTTGCAGTGAAAAGCGGTGTTGAAAAAGCCCATATAATAAATGGAAGTGTCTCACACTCTATGTTGCTTGAGCTTTTTACTGATTGCGGTGTAGGCACTATGGTTTGCAGGCCTGAGTTTGTAAATAAGGAATAACTAGTAAATGATAAGGTTGGATTTTCAATTTCGGCCCTAAACTTGGCTCTAAAAAATACAATTTTAGCAAGTTTCCCTGACTTTAAGTTAGATACAAGCTAAAATTTAATTAAAATTTTTATTAACCTTCGATTTCCATATCGAGGTTAATAGATATTCTTAGTGGCTGTTTGAGAACTAAATTTTTATTTAATCTAAAATTGGAGCTCCATAGGTAAAATCTTCAAGTTCCAGTACCTTTTTCCAGAGTTCTTTACAATCACAATTTATTTTATCAAGATCGGCTGTGTCCTGACTGAGTGAGAAATCTCTCAGGGCCTGTGCGACATCCGAACTGCAGACTTTACAGTTATGGGGCCCACGTTTTGAACCTGCCCCCACAGGATCGGACATAAGGGGAAGGTCAGGATAAGAGGCTTTTGCTTCCTTCAAAATTTCTATAATACTCCAGAGCCAGGGTGGGCGATACTGCCCTTTTTCCCAGAGAGTTTCAACTAAAGTACCTTTTTGAACATTGCAGAGGTTGATAGAAATAGTGTCAGCATACGGGGCGGCATCTCCTATGGAATGAAGAATATCTTCCAAGGCCTGGCGTTCAGAAAGAAAGAGAGGTTTGAGCATTAGGTAAGCTTTTACAGTTACACCCTGCTTTTTTGCAATCTCTGCCGCCCGAATAAAGTCTTTGAAAGTGAAGCCTTTATTAATTGAGTCTCTACGAATTTTATCCGAGCTTGTCTCAAGGCCAAAGGCCAGCTCAAAAGGCTTATTTTTTAAAATTTTAAGGCATTCTTGAATGTTTAACTCAGTTACATAATTAGGGCGAGTTTCAACAAGTACTTTAATTATCCGCGGATCACTTACAAGGGTTTCAAGAATCGCATTTCTGGCCTCAAGAGGAACTTCATGTTCATCAAGGAAACTTCCCGAAGTGAAGATTTTAACCATGAACTCCGAGAAATTTTCAGCTTTTCTAAGCGCTTTTGCAAGCTGTGCTTTGTAATCTTCCAGAGTCGGAGGCTGGCTTGCACAGTCATAAACATAACCGCACATAGTGCATCCGCCAGCTTTTCCCCAGCGACAACCTGCGCTTCTAAAAATTATAGTAAGGGTCTTCTTCTGAACCCCGTCTACCAGGTCAACTCCAGTCCAGCTTGCCGCAGGCTGATCTGTAGGAGAAGGCTTTACTTTAATCCGCTGCCGGATTTCCATAACAGTTTTATTTAGACTCATAATTCCACTCATGGGCGAAATTCTGCTCAAATCTCTTTGAAATACCTAAAATCTATAAAAATAGCCTGAGGTTTTGCTATTTTTTTACGATACTTCCATCCAAGTTTATCTGGATAGTTCTTTATTTTTATTCGAATTCGATGGTTGCAGGAGGTTTCGGTGTTATATCATAAACTACCCTGGCTACCTTCGGAATTTCTGAAGTAATCCTGGCTTCCAGATGTTTGAGCACATCCCAGGGAAGTTCAAGGGCTTCTGCGGTCATCCCGTCCCTTGACCCAACTGCTCTTATAGCTACTATCCAGCCGTATGCCCTGATATCTCCTTTTACTCCGGTTCCTTTTCCAAGAACTGCAGCAAAAGTCTGCCAGGGACAGAACCTGTCAAGAAGTTCTTCTTCAACAATGAAATTTGCCTCACGTACAACTTCAAGCTTTTCTTCCGTAACCTCTCCAAGAATGCGCACTGCAAGCCCAGGGCCAGGGAAGGGCATTCTCTCACAGATCTCGTCAGGCAACTGGAGAGCCCAGGCAACATCCCTGACTTCATCTTTGTAAAGGTCTTCTATAGGCTCAACTATCTTTTTAAAATCCATAACGCTCGGCAGGCCTCCAACGTTATGATGAGATTTTATCCCGCCTTCGGACTCAATCCTGTCAGGATAGATAGTGCCCTGGATAAGATAATCGGCTGCAATTTTTCTGGCTTCTTCTTCAAAAACCCTGATAAAAGTCTCTCCTATAGCTTTCCTTTTTTCTTCAGGGTCTGTAATATCTTTCAGGGCTGCAAGGAACCTGTCTTTTGCGTAAACAACGTCAAGGTTCATGTGAGAGAAAATATGTTTTATTCTTTCAGTTTCCCCTTTTCTCATTAATCCGGTATCGATATAAATTGGCTGCAGCCTGTCCCCAATTGCCCTGTAAGCCAGCTCTGCACAAACAGAACTATCAACACCACCGGAAAGTGCGATAATGGCTCTTCCATCATTTATCTCCTTACTGATTTTCTCAATTGCTTTTGGAATGAATTTCTCGGGTTTTACCATTTAAATGCTCCTTATAATACTGAACTGAATCAATTAAAACTGGATAAAAATCGATAAACCTTGTAAAATCGTAAAATGTAGAATTTTTTATTACTGTTTTATGGATAGATTGGATTAGGTTATGTTAGATTAGATTAAATTAGATTATAGATTCCCTCTAAGATATATGAGTCGTGCATGGGGGTTTTGATATTTAAAACTATCATAGGAGAAATTTAAATTATGCTAAGAAATTAAATTGATCCCTATATTCAAAAGTTAAACATCTGTATTTAGAGAGAATATAAAAAATGTAAATTTAAGGTGTTCAGAAATAAATAAGCCCAAAAAGTGGATTTTTTCCGAAAAAGAATTAAAGTTGTACCAAATTGATAGAAAGAAGCTACAGTTTTACTGGAAGATAAGAAATGCCTGGGTGTCCGCACTCCTTATCTTCCTATCTTACCTCTGATCAAACATTAATAATGTTGACGCCAGAAATTTTCCGTTAGCATCTCATTTACCCTTATAATACTCATTTTTATTTTATCTTATTTTATTTTCTATTTAATTTCCAGCCTCTGTCTTCATTTCTAAGCTCTCATGTTAAATCTCACCTTAAAACATGACTATTAAGAGTAAATATTTAAAGGACAAATATTCACAAGGAACTTCTGTCGAATACTTTCACCCTGCATACATGCAATTTAAATAG
>CAZFNE010000019.1:4150-12810 GCA_964520335.1 uncultured Methanosarcinales archaeon
TTCACAAGGAACTTCTGTCGAATACTTTCACCCTGCATACATGCAATTTAAATAGAACTAGTTTGAAAAATTACACTGCTAACTTCAGTGCATTAAATTTATATAAATATATATTAATATTAAAAATGTGTTAATATTTTAAATAATAATTTAAAATTATGTTAATTTCAATATTTAAATATCAACTGCTAGCTATTTAATACAGGATAAGCTGAGAATCTCAAATACATATGAATCAAAGAATATTTTACACAATTTTTGAACTTCCGATCTTACATCAAGTATTGTATGAATTTTGCAGCTCAGGGGGAGCAGAATGAGTGTTAGTTTTGATGTTTTAGAAGAAAGTAAATATGAACTTGAATCCAGAGTTTCCCTGTCTGCTAAAATGCATTCTACCTTACGCCAGTACTTTGGGTATACTTCTTTTCGGCCTTTGCAGGAAGAAATAATAAGAGACATTCTTGCAAAAAAAGATGTTTTTGTACTTATGCCTACTGGAGGAGGCAAATCAATTTGTTACCAACTACCTGCTCTTTTAATGGAAGGGGTTACGGTTGTAGTTTCTCCCTTAATTTCTCTTATGAAAGACCAGGTAGATTCGCTTGAAGCAAACGGAATTGCTGCAGCCTGCCTCAATAGCACACAAAATGCCAGAGAAACTCGGGATGTAAAAGCGGCTTTTCTTGCAAATAAATTAAAAATCCTTTATGTCGCCCCTGAAAGGCTCATGATGCCCGGGACCTTTTCTTTCCTAAAAAAAGGAAAAATAAGCCTTTTTGCAATTGATGAAGCCCACTGTATTTCCGAATGGGGGCACGATTTCCGGCCTGAATACAGGAAACTTAAACTTTTAAGAGATTCTAAAACGGGTTTTCCTGATCTACCTATTATTGCACTTACAGCTACAGCCACAGAAAGAGTCAGAGAAGATATAATCTCTCAGTTAAATCTTGCAATATCTCCTGAAAAAGGGCCGTACATAGCAAGTTTTAATCGCTCAAATCTTTATTATGAAGTCAGGCCAAAGAAAGAGACATTTTCTGAAATCACGGATTATTTACGCAAACATAGGGGAGAAGCCGGAATAATTTATTGCCAGAGCAGGAATAGTGTTGAGTCTCTTGCGAAGAAACTAAATGTTGCAGGTTTCAGAGCCCTTCCTTACCATGCAGGGCTTTCTGATCGTGAAAGGACTCGAAATCAGGATCTTTTTATCAAAGATGATGTAGAAATCATTGTTGCGACCATTGCTTTTGGAATGGGAATCGACAAATCCAATGTACGTTTCGTAATCCATTACGATCTTCCTAAAAATCTTGAAAGTTATTACCAGGAAACCGGAAGAGGTGGAAGAGATGGAAGCCCATGCGAATGCATTCTTTTTTTTAGCAGGGGAGACCGTTTTAAAATAGACTACTTTATTTCGCAGAAGACAAACGAAAAAGAAAAAGATATCTCACTTCTGCAATTAAGGCAGATGGTAGCCTACTGCGAAGGAAATAAATGCCGGCGCCAGACCCTTATAGAATATTTCGGAGAAACTCTATCAGGCGTCTGCGGAAATTGTGATTCCTGTTTGAGGCCAAAAGACACCTTCGATGGAACAGAAGCTGCTAAAAAAATGATAGCATGTGTTCAGGAATTGAACCAGAGATTTGGGATTAATTACGTCATCGACGTTCTTACTGGCTCCAAAAATAAGAAAATTAAACAAAATCGCCACGAAAGGCTGAAATGCCATGGCAGTGGTCGAGAATTTACAAAAGAACAATGGAGATCATTGGCTTCTGAAATTACAAATACCGGATTCCTGGAAGTCAGTGGGGGGCAGTATCCGGTCTTGAAGTTAAATTCCCTGAGCAGAAAAATCCTGAACGGGACTGAGCAAATCGAACTCATTTGTCCTGAAGGGTTCATGCCAGAAACCGAAGAATACCTGACACCATCAGATGTATCTGTTTCAAAGTGGGAAATGGGCAAAAATAAACTGGAAACAACAGTTGAAACAACAGTTAATACTCCTGAAGAAGACCTTTCGGTAAAATTCTCAACAGCAGAAGCAGTCCTTAAGAGAAAGGCGGTCGCAGAGGAAACCCTGGATACTGCCTTGACCTTTAAGCCTTCCACAGTTGGAAATCTGGCAAAAATGAGAAAAGAACCTGATCCTATTCTTTTTGAGAGGCTAAAAGCTCTAAGAAAAGAACTCGCTTTAAAGAAAAATCTTCCTCCCTATATTATCTTCTCAGATACCACGCTTAAAGAAATGGCAACAAAGTTTCCGCGTACTTCTGATGAGTTCCACGCAATTACAGGGGTTGGGGATCATAAACTTCGGAAATATGGAGATGTTTTTATTGCAGAAATTGAGCATTTCTGCAAAGACTATGGATTGGCAGGTTCTACTAGCTCCGAAAAATGCAGGACTGAATTAAAGAAAAAATTAATAGAAAACGAATTTAAGCCTGAGGTTGAGAGAGAAATAACTGAAAAAACTGAAGAATTTGAAGTTACCTCTTCTTCTATTGATCTGGATGAGTTAAAAGAGTTACAAGCTGAGAAAATAGTCAATTTAGAAGCTACAAAACCCTTGAGAAAAAGGACAAAATATCTTGATACGAGTATCCAGACCTGGTCAGAAGCAGATTCCCCAAATTTTTCAATACTCAGTGCTGTTGAAGATAATCCTAAAGAAACGAGTCTAATTGCACGTATTCCTGTTCAGGAAATTTCAGACTTAAAGAATCTGGTTGAAAGCGAACCCTGTGAATCAAATCTTACTATAGATAAGCTCGAAAAAAGAAATTTTGAAAATAACTCCGTTGATTTTGAGAGAGAAGCTCTTCAAAGGACATATTCTCTATTCGTTCAGGGTCTCAGTATCGATGAAATTGCTGAGATTCAGGGAGTTAGAGTAGGGCTTATTTTCAGGCAGTTTGAACAATTAATCCTTGAAGGAAAGATTCAGAATATTGAAGGCCTCTTACCTGAGAAAAAAGAACAGGAGATTAAAGCTGCTTTGGAATCCTTAATGCTTGAACTTGATTCCCTTATTAAAACGAGAATGGGCGAGAATTGCCGGGAGGAAGAGCTGAGCTTTGTAAGAGTTCTCCTTTTCTCTAAGCTCCGCTCTTCTAAGTTCTAAAGCTAAAGGTCTCGAATCTAGTCTTCAGTATAAAATATTTATAAAATAATATAAAGAATTAAAGGATTGTAAAAGAATAAAAGGAAAAATGAAATGGAATTATATGAGATTTAGTGTTTCTCCCATTTTTTAAGTTCCATTATCTCTGACAGGGTTCTGCCTCTGCGGATCTCATCAAAAAGTCTTTTTTCAGTTTTATTAACCTCTTTTGCTCTTCTTGCTAATTCATAAGCTCTTTCCTTGGGAATTACAACGACCCCGCTTTCGTCTCCAACTATATAGTCCCCAGGCTTTACAGTTTGCCCGCCGCACGTAATTTCAGCGTTGATTTCTCCAAAACCTTTAGGGTCTCCGGCATTGGGTACTGTATTACTGGTGTAAATAGGAAGTCCCAGGGATTCTATCTCGTCTATATCTCTGACTGCTCCTTCTATCACAACGCCTGCAATCCCTTTATTTAAGGAACTTAAGGTTGCAAGCCCTCCCCAGCAGGCAATATCTTTGCTTTCATTATAAATTACAATTACATCGCCTTCTTTTGCCAGGTCAATAGCTTCCACGGTTTTTGCCCAATCGCCAGCAAAAGCCTGTACAGTAATTGCAGTTCCCACCATTTTTCCCCTTATCAGGGGGTGAATCCCTTTCATTGCCCCTTTCCTGTGCATGGCGTCTGAGATATTCGAAGTAGATACTTCTTTAAGAATTTCCCTGATTTCCTGGTCTATAGTAATAGTATTCTTTACTTCTACATTTGCAGGGGAATCCACGCTCTTCCTGACTTTTCTGGCAGCTTCAGTAACATTGTCAGAGCGAGTAATGTTTCCTCCTACAATCACAATTCTTGCGCCTGCATTAACTGCCTGAGCAGCACTTTCTGCATCAAGCCCTCCAGCGACTGCAAGCTGTACATTGACTTTTTCTGAAATTTCCCTGAGGAGAGATACGGGATTTCTTCCGATCATTTGCTGGTCTATGCCTATATGTACATTTATGTAGTCCACTCCCAGAGCTTCAAGTTCTACTGCTCTTTTTACAGGGTCTGGGGCTGAAATAAGATCTGCCATTAGCCTGACTCCATACTTATGGGCAGAGCGAAGGCCATCAAGTATTGTGGAATCATCTGCACTTCCTAAAATAATAACTACATCTGCTCCTGCTTTTGCTGCCATTTCAACTTCCATAGCTCCTGTATCTACAGTTTTCATGTCTGCCAGGATAGTTCGGTCAGGAAAAGCTTTTCTCATAGCACGGATTGAATTCATTCCTTCACTTTTAATAAGGGGAGTGCCTATCTCAATCCAATCCGCACCTCCTGCTACTGCTTCTTTTGCAATTTCTATTGAGCGGTCTAATTCCAGAAGATCAAGTGCAACCTGAATTATGGGAACGATAATATCACCTCAAAGATGGGAAACCGAAAAATCAAAACTCTAAAATTTCCTAATTTTTAGGCCAACTTCCCTTTTATATAAGTTTATGATTCATTATTTGTTTTCAACCAATTTTCTTTTGGATTTAAATTATTAGGAGCTTTTATAGGATTCTATCGGATTTTGTATCCCTTTATTTTTTAGAACTCTTATTATTCTATTTTTGTATGTCTATCCGTCATTATCTATAATCCTTTTGAATTCTTTGAGCAAATTCTGTCTCTTAATTACCCTTTTAATTTTTCAGGTCAGTCTAAATTAATTCTTCAAATTAATTTATTTTTGATCATACTCAAGAAAATGGTAAGATTGGTAGCAAGCAAGATAAGTTAAATATAACAGATAAAGAAAATAATATATTTCAATCTAAGTTTGAGCTATATTTTAAGGTTTTAAATAGAAAATTTTTATTAAGGGGAATAGGGCATGGACCACAACTTTAAAACAAAGGAAAACGCTGAAAAGAAACCTGAAGAATATATAACTGAGGAAGAACGTAAAGAACTTCTTTCGGCGTTACATTGTCGGTTATTTTGGGTCGGCCAGCAGATTCCGGATTATATAGAATTTGATGGGAAGAATTACCCGCTGCATAATTATGTATGGGAACTCATTCAGAAGGATAAGCTTACTGATGAAGATAAATCCAGAATAGATAAGTGTATTGAAAAAATCTCGGCTAAAGAAAAAAAAGATGAAAGAGACCTGGAGGAAAAACCTCTTACTCATGAAAATGCGCAGGCTCTTTACCATGAGACTGCAGGACTGCTACGTGCAATTGTGGATTTGAAGGAAATCGAAGATGGAACACTTAAAGAGGATACAAAGCGTTTTCAGGAGCAGTTTGCTTCTCAGAGGATTAAAGATGCGAAACTCTGGCTTGAATTTATCAAAAAAACGTATAAATAAAAGTCCAGAAGTATTGAGATTGAGACCATGTCTGCGTAAAAGTAAGGCTAATTCTTTTATCTACTTATTTAGAAAATTCCCGGAGCAAAGGTTATATCTTTGGGAACCATTTAGGAGGGCAGAATGTCATTTCGAAACAGGCACGTCATTTCAATGAAGGATTTCTCACGAGCTGAGATAGATCACGTTCTTGATACCGCAGAAAAACTTGAACCCATTGCAAAAGGGGAAAAGACATCCAGGCTGCTTGACGGGAAAATTATTGCTCTTCTTTTTTTTGAACCGAGTACAAGGACAAGGCTCTCTTTTGAGGTCGCTGCCCAAAGACTTGGAGGGCAGGTTTTGAATCTCGGTTCTGTAGAGGCAAGTTCTGTAATGAAGGGAGAGAATCTTGCTGATACCATTCGTGTAATAAGCGAGTATGCTGACCTTATAGTCTTGCGTCATCCTCTGGATGGGTCTGCACGTATGGCCACTGAATTTACAGGTGTCCCAATTATTAATGGTGGAGACGGCTCTGTTCACCATCCTACGCAGACTTTTCTTGACCTTTATACTATTCGCAGGGAAAGCCATCTAGAAGGCCTTAAAATTGCAATGGCAGGAGACCTTAAATATGGCAGGACAGTTCACTCTCTTTGCCATGCACTTTCTCTTTACGGTGCGGAAATGACTTTTGTTTCCCCACCTGAACTCAGGATGCCTTCGGAAATTGTTAAAGATCTCCGGAAAAATAATATAAGGGTAAAAGAGACTGATTCTCTCGACGAGATTATTGGGGATGTCGAAGTGCTTTACATGACAAGAGTTCAGAGAGAAAGGTTTCCTGATCCCGATGAATACGAAAAAGTTAAAAATAAGCTTAAGGTTACAGGTGATCTCCTCAAAAATGCAGATCCTGACCTTAAAATTCTACATCCTTTGCCGCGTGTAAATGAGATTTCTCCTGAGGTTGACTCAACCCCACATGCACGCTACTTCCAGCAGGCTTTTTACGGAGTCCCTACTCGAATGGCTCTTCTAACTCTTGCAATGGGAGTGATTGAATGAAGGAAAAAAGAGACTTAAAAGTGCAGGCAATTGAAAACGGGACTGTTATTGATCATATAAAAGCGGGACAAGCTTTGAATGTCTTGCGCATACTTGGAATTTCCAGTGCTTTTCGAGGTACTATCAGTTTTGTTATGAATGCTCCAGGAGCTAGGGGAAAAAAAGATGTTGTAAAAATTGAAGGTAAAGAGTTAAGTGTCCAAGAACTTAACAGAATCACCCTGATTTCTCCTTCTGCTACTATCAATATTATAAGAGATTATGAAGTAGTGCAAAAAAATGAGGTTTTGCTTCCTTCTTATGTTGAAGGGGTCGTCCGCTGCACGAATTCAAACTGCATTTCTAACAGTAACGAACCTATAAAGTCCAAATTTTCTGTGATTCAGTCCCAAACGGAAGGAGTTACTCTTCATTGCATGTATTGTGAACATGTAATTTTCGAAAACATTGCTGAAAATTTGATCTGAAAAGTTATAAAGACATTTATAAGCTTGATAAATCTAAATATTGTTTGTTTTTTTCCTCCCTATTTGAAAATAAAAATTTTAGATCTTTTTACCTTTAATTATTGCCAAAATTATTTTTTAAGAACTCTCTTCAAATAATATTAAAGGTAAAAAACAGGAACAAAATATCAAAAATACAGTATAAATGTAAAAAAATAGGAATAAAAAATTCAGAGGAAGCCTGATGCTAAAAGACGATAGAAAGGAAGAGAAAGCAGATAATGAAAATCTCAGTTATGAAGAACGTAGTAAACTCCTCTGGAGTCTCAGGAGCGAATTCGCATGGACTGGAAAGAAAGTCCCCGAAAATGTTGAGATCGACGGGCAGGAATATAAACTGAAAGTTAAAGTTCAGGAATTACTAGAAAAAGACTCTCTAGATGCAAATGAGGTCACCGAAATTAAACTGCTAATTCCAAAACTGCAGGAAAAAGCCAAAATAAATGAAGAGCTGTTAGAAACCGAAGAACTTACAAAAGCAGAAGGGGAAGCTCTGTACGAAGAAGCAACCGGACTTTTGCGAGCAGCAATCGAATTAGAAGATAGACTTAAGGGAAAAAGTGGCGAGAAAGGTGCTGAAGAGTTTAAAAAGATGTTAAATACCCAGAAACTTATGGATGAGAAGGGGTTTCAGCAATTATTGAAAGACCTTAAGTAAAAAATAAATTAAGTATTTAAGGTTCAGCAAAAAAGAATATTTTGAAGACTATTTTTAAATAAAACTATTTTTTGAATTAAAGAAAAAGGCTGAGAGAAATTTGATTCTCTCATGAATTATTTTCAAACCTGATTCCGCTGTCTGCTGGAATACTTATAAAGGTTTATTATAATCCAAGAACATCGTCCATAGAGTAAATTCCAGGCTTCTGGTTGCAAACCCATTCGGCTGCCCTGACTGCCCCGTTGGCAAAAATCTGGCGGGAGTGGGCCATGTGGCGGATTTCGATCCTTTCGGAGTTGCCTGCAAAGAGAACTGTGTGGTCTCCTGTAATATCGCCTGCCCTAACTGCATGAATTCCAATTTCCTGTCCGCGAGGGGCAATACCTTCTCTGCCATAGTTATATTCCTTTCCACCAAGAGTTTCACTGATAACATCGGCTGCTCGGAGGGCAGTTCCACTTGGGGCATCTTTTTTCTGGTTGTGGTGAGCCTCAATAATCTCGATATCGTAATCTGAAAGATATTTTGCAGCCTCTTTCAATATTTTAAAAAAGACATTTACACCTACAGAGTAATTAGGAGAAATAACTGCGCTTACCTGATTTTCCAGGATAGCTTCATCAATTACTTTCCTCTGCTCTGGGTTTAAGCCTGTAGTTCCTATGATAAGGTTTACTCCACACCTGGCTGCTGCAGGACCATTTATTACGGTTGCGCCTGGAGCTGTAAAGTCGATAAGCACGTCAGCTTTGTTTTTCTTCAGGACAGTTTCGAGATCTTTAACGTCTGAAATCTGGATTCCAAGGTTGCCTACATGGGCAAATTCGCCTGCATCTCTTCCAAAATTGCTAATATCAAAGGCAGCAACAAGCTGCATATCTGCAGAATTCGTGATATTTTCTACAATTAAAGAGCCCATCCTGCCGCAAGCTCCTATTACTGCTGCATTAATCATTCCA
>CAZFNE010000019.1:12910-20515 GCA_964520335.1 uncultured Methanosarcinales archaeon
AATTAAAGAGCCCATCCTGCCGCAAGCTCCTATTACTGCTGCATTAATCATTCCATTACCCCCAGTTTCCTGAGTTCTTCTTCAAGCTTTCCAGCATTTGCTTCACTCAGTGGGGCAAGTGGAAGCCTTACTGACCCGCCTGCAAGCCCTATAAGCTCTGCCGCTTTTTTAACAGGGATAGGGTTTGTCTCCAGGAAAAGTGCGCGAATAAGGGGTGCAATTTCAAAATGAACTTTCCTTGCAGTTTCATAGTCTCCGGCAAGTGCCGAATTAACCATCTTGACCATTTTGTCAGGAACTATATTTGCAGTAACAGAAATAACCCCTTTACCTCCAACTGAAAGGATAGGCAGGGTCAGTCCATCTTCGCCTGAAATGATGGTAAAATCTTCATCCACTGTAGTTTCAAGAATCTGGGAAACCTTGGCAAGATTTCCACTGGCCTCTTTGATTCCCACGATATTTGCTACCTTTGCAAGTTCAGCAATGACTTCTACTGGCATATCCTGCCCTGTTCTGGAAGGAATATTGTAGAGAATCATAGGGATATCTACCGCTTCTGCAATTTTCTTGAAATGCGCGAGCAAGCCTGCAGGATTTGGCTTGTTATAATAAGGAGAAATCAGAAGTACGCCATCTACGCCTGCGTCTGCAGCATGTTTTGTAAACTGAAGTGCTTCTCCTGTATTGTTTGAGCCTGTTCCTGCAATAACAGGAACGTTTGAACACTCAACTGCAATATCGATTACTTCTTCGTGTTCGAGTGCAGAAAGAGTTGCTGATTCTCCGGTTGTACCACAAGGTACTATTCCTACAACTCCTCCTTCTTCAACAAATGCAATATTTCTCTGTAGGCCTTCCCTATCAATCCTGTCATCCTGTGTAAAAGGAGTGATCAGGGCAGGCATTACTCCTTCAAACATATCAGATATCCCCGCCTTTATCCCAGATTAGACTTTTTATTCAATTCAATACACTTTCATTCGTGCAACTTTTCTTGTAATGTAGCCTGCAACCCTATTTCTTATAACTTTGCTTTCAATGGTTGTGTACTTTGTTACAAGAACTTTATTGGTTTCGAAGTCTTTTGTAAAGACTTCTCTGTGATTTTCAAGCAGCCTAAATGTGATTCTTTTTATGTTTGTCTGTCTTATATTTCCCATTGTATCTCCTCTTGGGTTTTGCTATTTTTATTCCAGTCATTCAATTTACTTGTAATTATTTACCTTATTTTCATGTGAATTCGTTAGCTTGATATGAAGCATAAAAGTCAATTTTGAATATTGCCTTTTAGCTGATAAGTAGTGAAAACTGGATGCAAAAATTTGATTATGGTTTTGTCGACTAATAAGTTACTTAGGATTTATAAGTTTTGGGGTCGTTATTTTCCACAGGTCAACGCTCAGATTCATTTTTTCTTTACTGACTCTTGTGAGAATAATAAAATATTCAAACCCCCGGAGATACGTAAGTAATAAAGTAAAGACATTTCTTGTTTTAGATTTTTTTATGCTTATTTTACCAGTTATGCTAGATTACGGCATAATTTTTTTAAGCATGATATCGCAATCAGTGTATAAATAAAAATACAAGATAAAGACGAAATACATACACTTGATTGAGCAGACTCTTTGCATTTAATTTATTTGTTTCTCATTGTATTTTATTTTTTCTTCACGTAATCGGTTTTGCCAAGAAAGCGGTCAAGAGTACCTGCACTAGTGAAAACCTGCTCTCTTGTTCCTTTTCTGTTAATAAATAGCCCTAATAAGACGATAAGAAGGCCAAGTTCAGGTTTTACCTCTACCATCATTGCTCCCAGCAGGACTAAAGTGGAAACTGTAAGTCCTCTAACAGCTCCTCTTTTATATGAGCGATAACCTGTTCTTTTAAATATTCGAATATCTCGAAGAGTCAGGAAAAGAACTACAATATAAGCAAGCATTGCGATTTCCAGGTACATTTTTCCTCCGTTGGTTGTTTTTAATTCTAATATTGCTTTTTCCCTTACAGATTAATGGACAAAATCTTGGAGTTTTATCTTAATCATTTTAAAAAATAATTATAGATAACTCTTACCATATTAATTCGTATTACAAAATAAGTACGTAAGAAAGTGCTAAAAGGTGGTAAATTTCTAGTATTTTATTATTGTCAAGTTATAAAAATGTTTTTATACTTTATTCCATTCCACTGACTTTGAATTTCTCATCGCATCAATTAAATAAATCCAAAAATTATTAGGTAGATTGTTGCTCCTAGCAAGAAAGTTAGCACCCAGAATACAATCTCCAGTTTCATGTAATTTCTACTTTTCCATCTCCATTGATTAGCAATAAAAAGGATCCCAAAAAATATTGCAAGTGTACCAAGGAGAATATGCATTCTTAGAATAGAGCTGTAATTAGGAAGAATAAAACCGTTTACCCTACTATAGATCATATAGAGAAATGAAGGCAGAGCTATAAAAAAGGCAATTCTTGCAAGTTTTCCATGAATGGGTACGTCTTCTTTTCTTTTATAAGTAGCAAAAAGAAGAATAGCAAAAGAAATAATTTGTATTACTAGAGACAGGGTAGATATAGTAGAAATTTCTATCCCAAAAACCATTTTAATCCCCCGGCGAATATAACTAAATCAGTATTAAGCATTTCTTTTATCCTGAAAAATGTTTTGTATCAGATTTATATTTATTTGATTTTTCTTTACAAGCTAGCTGGGGTAATCAATCCGGTTAAAAATAGAAACGCAAGCAAAATCGGCTGGTGGATAAAATAGATAAATAAAGAATGTTTTCCTGCACTGGAAAGTAATCTGAGAAAAAAATTATCTCCTGTATAGGGAAACTTAAACCGTCTATTCCCGTATTCGTAGACTGTATTCCCTAAAAACACTCCTATTAGCAATACTCCAAACCAGGGAAAAATAGGAAAATAATCAAAAGAAGTAAAATTTTCAGGTATAAACCCCAACCAGACTAGAGTTGAAAATCCAAAGGTTTTCCCCCTTAGATAAAGTCCTATAAGTACAAAAAACAGGCCAAATAATAAATTTTCTTTTTTGTAGTCGAGAAAAGGGTATACCAGTAGAGCGGCCACTCCAAAAAAGTGCAGGATCCCAAAGACGATGTATTCTTCTGGAAAATATATCCAGGTTATTAATGTAAGAAAAAGGCCCATGGAGAAAAGTTTGCACCCCCTTTTAAGATATTTGGAAAAATTTTCTTCCGTGTAACTTTTGCTAAGTACTCTTGAGTGACTTATAGAGAGTGCAATTCCTGAGATTAGAATAAAGAGGGAAGCCCCTAATCTTGCAAGATATAATAATGGCCCGGAATTGAGTTCGACATCTGCGAGGTTAAAAAAATCCAAATCATACAGAAAGTGATACAGGAGCATTATAGTCACAGCAAACCCTCGCAGAAAATCAATTTCCCAAAAGCGATATAAGTCCCTGACCATACAATTTGTTCTCCTGGAATTTTTTAATTCTTTCAATAAAATCCAATTTATGTGGTTTTTATATGAGTATAATACACGTCTACCCTTTTAAAAATAAACAATTTATTGGACAGAGTATAAAAAAACTGTCAATTTTTTAATTTTAGCCAAGGGAAAAATTGAGTTATTTTTTTGGGACCCTGTTTAAAAAAATCATAATTTTCTGGTACAATTTTTCCTCATATCCAATTATCAGGATTATGAATAGAGCCTTTTGTTGGAGATATTTATAAAAAGTGCTAAAATATTCCAAAATTAGGGATTCTTATGTATTTTATTATTCTTAAAATAAAATGGGAATAATTGGATTTAAGCCTGCAGTTTCGTTTTTTTACGAAAATCCCAGGCCAGGTCCCAGTTGTGGAATTATTCCATACAAAAAAACGTTTATGAAACCATGCATTAATATAACAAACGTAAGGCTCCGTGTTTTGTAAAATGAATATCCGAGAAGGCCCCCCAAGAAAAAAGCATACAACATCTCATAAGGAGCACCGTAACCTGAATGCATTATTCCGAAAAGCAGACTTGCAAGTAAAATACCTGCTGCAGGGCCCAAAAAATCTTCCAGCCGGGTTTGGAGAATCGCCCTGAAGATAAATTCTTCTACAACGCTTACAATGAAAATCATAATAATTATAAGTACTAGCAAATTTAAGGGGGAAAGATCTGGGATAAGGGATTGTGTTTCAATCATTATATACTCTGCTTCTGCAAAAAAAAGTCCTCCAAACAGAGATAGGGGTAGATAGACCCAGAGCCTTTTTAATGCGTCTCTTTTTTTCTCAAAGACAGCACTCTGGTGAGCAGAAGCAATCAATATTGAAATTGTTAAAGGTGCATAGATAAAAGCGAATGAGTAAAGGTCGATTTTTAAAAAAACAGGCATAGAAAGATTGACGAGTCGGAAAATCGGAAGTAAAAGAAAGGCCTGGTGGATTTCACGCACTTCTTGTTTTTTTGCAACTGAAACTGATAATGAAAAGGCTAGAAGAAGTAAAATATAAGCTATTGTAGCTTCTTTCAATCTCCCTGTAAAAAGAAGTAGTTCAGTAAAAACGATTGCAATTGTAGGAACTCCTGCGTAGAGTACCTTATCCAGAAATCCGGTCTTCTCTTCAGTTGGCATCTTAAACATTTTCCCAAGCTCCGATAAAGAGATCTTTCCCGCATCTACCTCTGAAGGTGAAAAGTCAGGGGGAGCCATTCTCAGACCCCCTTAGTTACGTTAATCCAGAGGTGTAGATTCCTGTAAGGCACTGTTTTTTCCGTTTCATTAAAAAGTAAAATCTCCAATTTCATATCCTTTCCTTCTACAGACGGAGTGAAAGTTACTGGTTCTTCCCAGGTCTCGTTATCAGCAAGGCTTATCTTGCTCTGGTTTTCTGCTAAATATAGCGATTGGTTTTCAAGCTTCATTGCCAGTGTATAGTCCATATTTTTATGTTCATGGTTAGAAATCCCTACAACAATAGTCCCTGCTTGTCCCTTTAAGAACTCTGTTGGATAATAATCAGCTGTTTTATTTTCTCCAAGAACATAGAATTCAGTAAAAGGCTCTCCTTGCTTTGGATTGCCTATTATATATGCGAGGCTCCCTATAGACGCAACAATGAAAAGAATAAGAAGAACTGCAATAGCTTTATCTGTTTTTGATTCTGGCTTTTCCAGAACCTCACTCTTAAGATTTAGCAAAGATGAGTTAAATGATATCTCAAAAGCGTCTATTTCAGGTAATGAGTTTCTTCTATAATATGCAACTGCACAAATAAGGATTGTAAAAAATGAAATTACTGCTAAAACTGGTATCTCTTTTATCCCCCAGCTTGTATAATTCAAGACAAGGCCTAAAATTGGAACAATTGCAATACTTAGCCCAAGGGAAATTATTGCCCTTTCAATCCCTTCAATGTCTTTTTTTGCCGGGAAGATTGCTGCGGTTAGAGCATAGCCTGGTAGAAAAAGTAATAGAAAAATACCTAAACCCGTACGCAGAAAACTTTCATTAAGTACAGGCACAAATACTATAATGTTAGTAAAAAGAACAAGACCTATAACAAGCAACAGGTCTAGAGGTAACTGTCTTTTTTCAGGCATATATACCACTCATAATTTTTAAATATTCTATCTTCATAGAATTTATACTTATGTAAGCCTTTATTAACCTGTTAATTTGCCCAATCCCTTGAAAATGCTTATTATAAAGCCTCTTTATTTAACCCAAAAATTAGTAGAGTTACTTAAGAGAAGATTAATCAGGCATTTTTCTAATTATATTTGGGTTAAAATCAGGGTTAGATATTTAGCTGGATAGCGAAATTGTATCCTGGCATCTCTTCAAGAATGTCTCTATATTTTCCCAACTTTTTAAATCCCCTCTAACTCATAAGGTCTTTTTATTTGAAAAATTTTTCCCTCTTTTAAAGTTTCTTCTTTAGTTTAATTAAATTTTCTACATTTTAGAAACATTTCTGATTTATTTTAGAGAATCTAAGAAGGTTTATAGAAAATTTTATTTTGTACCTCTTCTTTTTTGCAAGCATGAAAGTGCTTGTTACAGGGGGCGCCGGTTTCATAGGCTCCCATATTGCGGAATATTTTGCAGGAGCAGGAGACACTGTCAAAATACTTGATAATTTTGCAACGGGGTTTCTAAAAAATATTCCTAAAAATAAAAATATAGAGTTTATCCAGGGAGACATTTGTGACCCTTCTTTAGTTGAAAAAGTTATTTCAGGAATAGATTATGTATATCACGAAGCTGCCCTGGTATCTGTACCTCTTAGCTGCGAAAGACCTGCTGAAGCTTTTCAGATAAATACACTTGGAACCTTGAATATATTACAGGCTTGCGTTAAGGCTGGAGTGGACAAATTTATAACTGCATCCTCTGCTGCTGTTTATGGAAATAATCCCATTCTCCCGAAACAGGAGACTATGTATCCTGAGCCTGCTTCTCCATATGCTATTTCTAAACTTGATGGGGAATATCTAGCACAAATGTTTTATAAAGATCATGGACTTAGAACAACCTGTCTTCGCTATTTTAATGTTTACGGCCCCCGCCAGGATCCAAAATCTCCTTATGCAGCAGTAATTCCTATTTTTTTCGAGAGAGCAAAAGCAGGGAAAGATCTTATTATTTATGGAGATGGATTGCAAAGTCGGGACTTTGTACATATAAAAGATGTTGTTAGAGCAAATGTTGCTGCCCTTGAGCATGGAGATGGGCAGGTATTCAATGTGGCTATGGGAAAAAGTATCACTGTTCTGGAACTTGCTGAAAACATTATTGAATTAACTAATTCTTCTAGCAAAATAGTTTATGCTCCTCCCAGAGCAGGAGATGTGCGAGACTCAAGAGCAGACGTTTCAAAAATTTCAGGATGGTGGAAAGGAGAAATAGAATTACAGGAAGGGTTAAAGACTTTAATTTAAAATAAAAGAGCTTCTTTGAAAATAAATTTAAAACAGAAGATATTAAATCTTCTGTTAAACTAATTTTTACTCTTATTTTTTCCTCAATACAATTGCTCCTATTATCAGGACTATCGCTAATCCTGCAAAGAAAGCTCCAACTTTAAAGATTGTCTGATCTTTATTTTCTTCGGAAGAGGTCTCTTTTTGAGTATTAGTTCCTGTTTTTCCATTTGTTTCGTCCTTTGAAGGCGTCTTTCCATCTGTTCCTTTTTCAATGCTCATTACATTTTTCTGAGCTGTGATTGCAAACGGAGAGAAACTTGGAGCTTTAGCTTCAAAGAAGACGTAGTTCTCATCTTCTCCTGTTTTTTGAGTTGGAAGAGCTGTCCATTTCTTGTTGCTGAAATGCTGTAGAACTATTGAATCTATATCAATGTGGTTTTTATCAACCCAATCCTTACTTACTTTAAAACCCACTACTGCATTTTCAATATTATTTGAATTTGCAAAGTTGTTTTTCCCGATCCAGATATTTACATGTTTATAAATTTCCCCTGCAGGCTCATCTGGAGTTAGAGCAGATTTTCCTTTAAGTTCCTCAACAGTAGCCGTGGTTTTTCCAGCATTCTTCTTTGCCTTAAACTGTACATAATCAATGCATGTAAGCCCTTTTTTGAACTCAAAC
>CAZFNE010000020.1:0-1213 GCA_964520335.1 uncultured Methanosarcinales archaeon
AAAATGGAAAATCGAAAACAGAATAAAGCTCTCTTTATAAAGGCCCTCAAAATAACATTTCCTGTTTTTCTGGGCTACATACCTCTTGGGCTTGCTTTTGGTTTTCTGTTCACAGGAGCAGGATACCACTGGAGCTATGCTTTTCTTATGAGTATTTTAGTTTACGCCGGATCAGCCCAGTTCCTGGCAGTAGCTTTACTTTCAGCGGGTGCAGGTCTTACAGAATTTCTAGTAGCTACTTTGCTGCTGAACCTCAGGCATGCTTTTTACGGCCTTTCGATGCTGGAAAGGTTCTCAGACGTGGGGAGAGTTAAGCCTTATCTCATTTTCGCGCTAACTGACGAGACGTATGCGCTCCTCACTGCAACCAAAATTCCGGAGGGAAGTTCAAAGGGAAATTTTTATTTTTATGTAGCAGCCCTTGACCATTTTTACTGGGTTTTAGGTTCAGTGCTTGGAGCGGTTCTAGGTTCTGTGCTTGACCTTGATTTGCAGGGCATGAGTTTTGTTCTTGCTGCACTTTTTGTGGTTCTGACTATTGAGCAGTATTTCAGCTCAAATAAATATTTTCCCTTTGTAGCAGCAGTGTGTGCAGGAGCTCTTTCCCTTATGTTTTTCAGCCCGGAAAATATGCTTCTTGTTTCAATTATTTTAGGGACTTTAATCCTGGTGGGTAAAGAAAAACTGATGCAGGTAGGAATGCAAAAAGGCAGGTCTCAAGATTTTCAGATTGGGATCCAAAAAGAAATTGAAAAAAGAACCCAAAAGGGCAGCAAAAAAAGAATTAAAAACAGTCAAAAGGATGTTCATGAAAGTTTCGGAAAGGAAATAAAAGACCTGAAAGGAAAAGATATTAAGGTAAAGGAGAAGAGCGAATAATGATTGACAGTCTGCAACAAATGTTGACGGTAATTATAATTATCGCGCTTGCTACTTTTGCAACCAGAGCCCTTCCATTTTTATGTTTTAGCTCAAAAGAACCGCCTGCAATAGTTTCTACCATTGAGGAAAATTTACCTCCCATGATCCTGCTGTTGCTGGTAATCTATTGCTTAAAAGACGTTTGCTGGTTTGCTGCTCCATATGGAATCCCTGAAATGTGCACAATAGGCGTTGTTGCAGGCCTGCACTTCTGGAAAAGAAATGCTATGCTGAGCATTTTTACAGGAACCCTTCTCTATATGCTACTTGTACAGTTCAACGTTTTTTCTTT
>CAZFNE010000020.1:1313-4592 GCA_964520335.1 uncultured Methanosarcinales archaeon
TTTTTACAGGAACCCTTCTCTATATGCTACTTGTACAGTTCAACGTTTTTTCTTTATTTGAATTCTTTCTTTTCTCTTTTTCTCTTTATCTCTTCTTCTCTTTATCTCTTCTTCTCTCCTTGTCTTCTTCTTTTCTTCTCTTCTTTGTTAGAATCTGAAACTAAAGTTAAACATATTCTAAAAGAATTTATGCTTATAATTAATAGATAAATTATAATAATAGGTTACAGGAAACTAATTTTATATGACTGAGGAAACGCACGAGAAGAATGAAATAAATGAAATAATCGAAAAAAATGAGATGAATGATCAGGACCAAAGAGATCAGAGAGACGATAAGGCCAAAATGAACGAGAAAGGCCCTGAAGAAAAGCCTGGGAAAAAAACTAATGAAATAGACAAAACTGAGAAATCCCAGCTTAGAAGTAAAGGTGTCTTGCCTCAAAGGCAGGAGAATACGTTTGTAATCAGGCTTAAAACTGTGGGAGGCCGGATTGATTCTGAAAAACTAAGGGCCCTTGCGGATGCTGCAGAAAAATACGGGTATGGGTACGTGCATGTAACTTCAAGGCAGCAGATTGAAATTCCTTTTGTAAAACTTAAAAATACCGCAGAGGCAAGCTGCGAGCTTGAAGAGGGAGGGCTTTACGAAGGCTCTTCCGGAAAAAGGGTAAGAGCGATTGTTGCGTGCCAGGGGAACAAAATTTGCAGGTTCGGATTAATTGATAGCCAGAAGCTGGCCAAGAAAATAGATGAAAAATATTTCGGGGAACCTGTGCCTAAAAAATTGAAAATTGCAATAACAGGCTGCCCTTCTTCCTGTGTAAGGCCTCAGGAAAACGATTTTGGGATCATGGGGACAACAAGGCCGGAAATTGTGGAAGAAAACTGTGTAAGCTGCGGAAGGTGTGAAAAAGCCTGTAAAGTGCAGGCAATAAAGGTAGGAGAGGAGAACGTCCGGATAGACAGGGAAAAATGCGTGCTCTGCGGGCTCTGTATTGCAACCTGTAAAAAAGAAGCCTTGAGGGCAGAAAAAACCGGATGCACTATTTTTGTTGGTGGGCATGGAGGCAGGCAGCCAAGACATGGAGCAAAGCTTTTTGAGCTTTCAGATGAAGAACAGCTTTTTTCTATTCTGGAAAAAACTGTGAATTACTATAAAAGAGAAGGGCTTGACGGCGAAAGATTCGGAGACATGCTTGACAGGCTTGGGATGGAAAAATTCAGGAAAGAAGTGCTTCCAAAATACCAGATGCGTTTTGAATGAGATTCCTTGAATTAAATTTATTCAAGAAATTTCAAGTAAAAAGGATTTAAAACAAATAATTTAAAGCAAATAAAAAAGTTTAATAAATAAATTTAATTGGTTTAATAAATTTCCCAATAATCATATCCACGTTCATTGACAAATTTCCAGCCTGATTTTTGGATGAATATACTAACAAAATTTATTTATTAATTTATTAATTACTAATTTATTGATCACTAATTTACTAATTTATATTTGTTAGTTTTTTGTTCGTTAATTCGCTCATTAGTTAATTTGCTATTAAATCTTCATGCAGAGCTTACGTCTCTGACCTTGCACGCAGGGCAAGCCAGACTCCAATCGCTCCTACGCCGATAAGCAAAGCGAAAAAACGAATAAGCCCACCGAGGATAGGAATCTCATATAAGATGGCAAATATAACTGCTCCGATAAGATAATAAAGCATTCTCCCAGCATCTTTTTTGAGGACATTGTTGTAAATCATTTTTCCGGCAAGCATTTTCACAGGAATTGTCGCAATTAGCATTGTGAGTGTAAGGAGCAGGAGCAAAAATACTGAAACACTCCAGCCAAAGATCGTAATTAGCAGAACCACTGCAAGTATAGGAACAAAAATAAGAATTAAAAAGCCAATTAAACTCGTTTTAAGCGGCGATTCCCTTATAAGTTCCGCAACTCCGGTTATGAAATTTGGGAAGAGATAGATAAGAATTAAACCCAGAGCAAGAGCTGCAATCAAACCGATAATAAACCAGAAGAAACTGAACCCCTCAGAAGTACCTTGATACTTAGTTTCGGTTTCGGCTTTTGTAACATTCAGGGTTCCTGCTACGCTCTCATTCAGATTAGCAGGATAATTCTCTGCCTGAAGGGAAAGATTTCCATTAAGCTTAAAATTCTGCCCGGTATGCAGGGTTCCTGTTGAAATATCCCCGTTTCCATTAACAATTCCATTGAGGGTTACGTCCCCACCTGCAAGCAGGATATCTCCATTTACAACGCTACTGTTTGAAAGAAGAAGCTGGCCTCCTAATGCTGCCACATCTCCGCCTACATTCCCATTAACCCTGATGGAACCACCTGCAGCAATAATATTTCCTGAAACGTTTCCATTAACAATTATATCCCCGCCTGCACAAGTAAAATCATCTCCTACTTTTCCATTTATCTCAAGTGCTGATCCTGCAAGCACAAGGTCTCCCTGGATATCCTGGTTAATCTGGACCCTATCTCCGCCTCCAAAGGCATTTCCCGAACTTGTATATTTGATAGAATTAGGCTCGGTTGCAGCACCTGCCGGATAAGCAAATGAACCAAAAAATACAATAAATAAAATTAATAATGTCGCTATTCCCTTATTCATAAGAATTACCTCTTCTACCTTTTATAATTTGAAGAATAAAATAAAGATAATAATTCGGCTAAATAAATTGAGTTCATCTATTTTATTAGTTAAACCAAGTTAAGTTTAACTATGCAAATTAAGCTGAATTGAGCTAATTGAGCTAAATTGAGATTGGTTTTTATGGAGACTATGAAGACAACTCAATCTTTTAAAATACTATTTCTTTCTAATAAGAGACATAGGACACGTGCAAAATCCTTAAAAATAGAAGAAGCTCCAAATAGAAATTTTCCAAAAGAAAAAGGAACTGGAAAGTTTAAGTTTTCGGATTCGATTTTTTAAGTTCTAAATTCCTTTTTCCTCATTTTTCTTTATTTTTTGCCTATTTTTCTTTATTATTTTTCATTTTCTTTATTATTTTTCATTTTCTTTATTATTTTTCTTTTTCTCTATTATTTTAATTTTTAATCTAATATCTGTGGAGATCCTTTAAAATGAATATTTAGAAAAAATAAAGTTGAAATTAGTCTGGGGTTTAAAATAGTCAGGGTCTGAAAATCCTGAATTCTAGAATTCTCAGATCGTTTTAAAATCTTTTCAAGATATTATTAAATCTCCCCGAGCTGACCCACTGGTTGTAGAAAGCTTTGAATCCGCACGCACC
>CAZFNE010000020.1:4692-14339 GCA_964520335.1 uncultured Methanosarcinales archaeon
TAAATCTCCCCGAGCTGACCCACTGGTTGTAGAAAGCTTTGAATCCGCACGCACCTGGAAAGACCTTGTTCCAGTGACATTTGTGGGAATCTTGACTTCCAGAGGAAGAGTAACCTCCTGTCCAGCCCTTAAGTCCACTAATTTTTCAGACCAGTAGAACCAGGAAAGGCTTGCTCTTCTTGAGGTCTGGATACCGTCAAAAATTATTCGAATCCTGAATGTTTCATCGATATTTTGTCCGTTCTTTATCCTGGCCTGCAGAACTGTAGATGTCCCTTTTTTCACATTCACCTTTGCAGGGCTTAATGAAACAGACAACTGCCCTTTCTTTGTAACAACATTATATGGCGCAGAACCATCTGCCCTGTTTCCGGCCGCATCGAGAGCAACTATCGGGATTTTATAGTTCCCAACTTTTGAAGAAGCTTTTATACTGCCTCTCCAGAGATTCCCATCTTTTTTAAGCAAATTCCCAATTGCAGTTACATTTACAACTCCAATATTATCTGTTACGTTAACGGTGACATTAACATTAGAACTCTTTGTTGTATTGACAGGATAGAGGCTGATAGAAATTATTTTTGGACCCTCGGTATCTTTTGCTGGGCCTGAGCTTGCAATATAACTTGTTGAATTATTCCAGGCAAAGTTTCCGGCTGAATCCCGGGCAAACACATTAACTGTGTGGAAACCTGCTATAGATGCAATTGTCCCTTCCCAGAGATCCCCATTGAGATGAGTCAGCAGAGTTTCAGAAGTTGCAACAGAATTAACTGCAACATTATCCGTGGCATTTACTGTGATCTTTATCAAACTTCCGGCAACTGGGGTTGTATTGTTTAAAATAACTGATCTTATCACGGGTGCCTGCGTATCAGGAGTATTCGCATTGTAACTTGTAGAATTATTCCAGGCAAGATTTCCGACAGCATCTCGGGCAGATACGTTAACCGTATGAAGGCCTGCTAAAGCGGTAACCGTACCTTCCCAGAGGTCGCCGCTTAAATGATTTAACTGGGAACCTGAGGTTTCAACTGAACTTACTGCAACATTATCAGTTGCATTTACACTTATTTTTATGAGCCTTCCCGTGTCTGGAGTACTTGTATTCAGGATAACTGACCTTATTACGGGAGCCTGGGTATCAGAAACAGCCCCCGATGAAGTTGTATAGGCTTTAATGCATAAATTTGCATTCGGATAATAGCTGGTAAGGTCTGCCCAGCTTGTTCCTCCTGAACTGATGTAACTTTCTCCTGGATTGGCTGCTGCTTTACTTGAATAACTCGAGATCCTATCTTCTCCGGCAAATTTAAGTTCAGATCCTGCGCTTGTTTTTATGACGATTGAGAATTTCTGTCCCGTATTTAAAGGTACAGCCTGTTTAAGCTGAACTGTATGATAGCCCGGGAGTTTAAAGCTGCCTGTAGTATTGGAAACCAGCACTCCTCCGGTTGGTGCAGTTGAGAGATTTCTATACACGTAAATTTCGTAGTTTACGTCAGGCAATGGCGTATAGAAACCTACGGCTTTGAGATCCTCATTGTCCCTTGCAGTGAAGACATTGGCAGCCCAGACTGAGCTTAGATTAGTATATCCATAAAGGTTTGTCCAGCCAAGGGGATCGTATTGGTAAATATTCTTGTAATTGTCTGTGTTTTCGGCTGAGAATACGTACATATCTTTTGTTCCGGAAAAGCCATCCTTCCTGGCCAGGTTCGAGTCATAATATGAGATATAAAAATATCCGGTTCCATTGACTCCACTGCCTGTACCCCAGCTGTTTTTACAGATAAAAGCCCCATTTCCTGCAGGAACTGAAGAGAACTGGTTCCTGTCGAAACTGTCATTCCAGCCAACGACACATACTGCATGACTGGAGGCACCTGATGAGGCGACTGTGGGATTACAGTATGTCACATAACTGTAACCATCCTTTGAGCCGTAATTGTTCCAATCCACGGCAAAACTGACCCAGACCCCTCCTTTTTCTTTAACCATCTGTTTTACCAAACCATTATCTGTGGCACTGCTGCGTGGAGGAAGGACAAGGACTTCCTGGACATGCTTTTTCACAGGTTTATTTGCAGGAGAAACCCCTGATGCAGCGTTATATGGGTCATCCGACTCCAGTACCGGGCCTGTCCACCTTGTAAGGTATGCAGCCGACATATACCCGTTTCCTCCGGCATCATGAGCCCTATCAAATCCTTCAGAATAACCGTTTGAGAGAAGATTTTTCATGTTGTTCTCGGAAAAATCCCACTGTGAGGAATCTACGGGAATCAAGCACGATTCGAGGGAAGCATATGTAGCAAAAGCCCAGCACGCACCTGCTGTTCCCTGATCTTTTACTGGAGTTACTCTGCCTGCATCTGCCAGGCTAAAATAGCTTTCAGCCGGATATGCTCCTGATAACTGGGTACTTGAAGTAGAAGCTGAGTAATCCAGAAGCGGTCTTTCAGAAGGATTATATTTATATCCCCCTGGCCAGGAAACAGATGCTGGAGAAGGCAGCATTCCTAAGGTTCTGAGCCTTCCATTAGAATCGTAAGTCTGGGATTTCCAATTTTTAGGATTTTCAAGATAGTCCTGAAATTCGGGCTCTAGGGGGTCTGTTTTGAATTTCAGATTAAAAGATGCTTTATTTTCATTCGTATTGCTATAATTAAAACTCAAATCCCCCGAATATCCATTTGAATTCAATGATCCGGGATTTTGTGAATCCGCCTGTTGAGTGAAAGTTGTATTATCCGCACACGCCGGATGCGGCACGAGAATTAAGAGTATAAACAAAGTACAGAATGAAATACAGGAACTAGAGATGCATTTCCGAAGAACAGGGATGCGTTGAATATAACTACCAGAATAATTATACGAAAGCTTCCAGTTTTTTTTAATAAATAATTTTCGATCTTTTGGTATTTGGAACGCCATGATTTCCCCCACCTTGTTAATTAGTTTCTTTTGTCTGTCTGCGCAACACATTTTCAGCCTATCTAGAATTTTTAGAATCAAATCTGGTTCAAGTGCAGGTTGAAATATTTCTTTTTATTTTGCTTGTTATAGTGAATTTATTGAGAATTTTATTGAGAACTTTATTGAGAACTTTATTGAGAACTTTATTTAATCCAGGCAAAGATGCTGCTGTGCCGGATATTTACAAAGGTAGTGTAGTCGAGTCTTAGAGTCTAACTTTTCTCATTAACCTGCGCTATTTGGTAATTAGAAAGGCCAATATTTAGACGTTTTATGAGATAAATTCTCAAATATATAGCAATTAAAGAAAGGAAAATTCTAAAGATTATTGTATTACAAATTAAATTAGAAAGTTGAATCCGAATTAATTTTGAAATCTCAGAACTCTTAAAAACAGTAAATAAATTAAGTCAAACCCTTTAAGAAACTAATAGCTGACTTAAGATTCTCGATATAGGCTCAAAAATATTTATCTAAAAATATATAAAAATGTATAAAATGTCTAAAAATATCTGACAATATTTAGTTAAAAGGATCTAGCTGAAGAATTTAATGAAAAAAATCTGGTTGACAAGCAAAATTACAAAATAAATTTGGAGAATAAATCTTGAAAATAAATTGGAAAAAATAATATAAAAAAAGTTTATTTAAAGATTTTACATAAATCTTTCAAATCTTTCCTTTCTTGCTTTGCAGATTGGACAGACTCCTGGAGGTTCATCCATGGCGCAAAGATATCCACAGACCTTGCATCTCCAGACCGGTTTTGAAAGCTTTCCTGAAAGCTCCATAGATTCCATCATCTCCTCTCTTCTCTTTTCTTCGGCTCTCTCGGCATCTCTCTGTTCTTTGGGAGGGCGCCTTTCGGGAATTGATTCTATTCTCCTCTCGCCCCTGATCACATCGTCTGCAACGTAAAGAGCGCAGTAACAGGCCCCGTAATCATTAAGATCAGGGTCTCTGTAGTAACAAGGGCAGACAATATCAAGGTCTTCTTCAAGGTTGTTTGCAGAAAGCCTGCAAGGGCAGGACCAGTAGCCGTAACGTTTCTCATTAGTAAGCAGCCCCCGGACTAGATCTTTTGTAAACTCAACATCAGGATTGAGATGATAGCCCGATTTTTCAACCTGGTCTTTTAAACGCCTGTAGACCTTATCCACTTCTTCTTCAGAGACACTTTCGTCCTCTGTCTCTTCAACTTTTACCACCCGTAACCCTCCTTAAAAGCCAAGGGCTTCACGAATTTCTTTTTCTTTAAAGCCTACGATTGCCTTTTTGTCGTTTATAATAACTGTCGGGAAGGACAGGGAAGGATTGAAACGTCTAACGTCTTCAATAACCTTTTCTTCTTCATCCCCATCAAGCTGATCTACAAATACATAGGTAAAATCCACCCCTAGATCAGCAAGTAATTTCTTTGTTTTTTTACACCAGACACAGGTACTTAGCCCGTACATCATGACGTTTCCCCTGTCAATTCCAGAAACATGCTTTCCTTTATCTTTATCTTGATTAAACAGGTCCATTGGATAATCCCCCTGATTACTAAAAATTCTTACCTGAGATTTCTACTCTCTTTCAGGATGGCTTCCTACACTGAGGCAACAAGCCTTGATTTAACAAATTACAGGTTATAAAAACTGCTTATAACAAAATATGGAATAAAGTATATAAAATTAGACATTCCCCGAGAATTCTTAATAGTCTTCAAAATTTTAAGACATTTATTAAAAAAGACAATTTTAAAAATATTGAACAAATTTCAGGGTTTATTGAGGCAAAATTAACGAGGAAAGGAATAGACAAAGATGTGCAACTAATGCCTTGCCCGCCTCAAGAACCTAAATTAATTATTTAGTGTAACTGCTTTATTTTGTTTATCGCTTTAATTGATTTTTGGCCTCATTTGCAGGTTTGAGCATCTGACGTTTATTTTATCATGCCTTTCCGCGAATACCAGTCATAATCATGAGCAAAACGCTCTTTGTTGGATTTTGCAAGCTGGCAGAAGTATTCTGCACGCTGGCGATGAGCTTCGTCCTGTTCCGGATATTTTATTTCTCCCCGAATTGATTTCACGACGTTTTTCCCAAGCTCTTTTGCAGGGCCCAGGGCTTTTTCAAGAGCGGAGGGATCTCTGCCAAGCACAGCCCCGACTCCCCCTACAACAGTTACTCCAAGCAGCATAAGGGCGTCATTCATGTACTTTATAACCTGATCGTCTCCACTGCCACCTGCCGTACAGACTGAGCCCCCGAATTTTCCGGTCAGCATCTGGCAGTGAATCGCGTCGGAAAGCCTGTCGAAAAAAGCTTTCATGGGCGCAGGGACAGAATTAATGTAATTTGGAGCTCCGAGCACAATCCCGTCAGAGTTCTGCATCTTTTCAAAGAGTACTTCAAAATCATCGATTAACGGGCATTCTCCTGTAGCATAGCAGGCTCCGCATCCATCACAATACTCTATTTTAAATTTATAGAGATCTACAAGTTCTGTTTTTGCCCCTTCGGCTTCTGCCCCTTCCATGACAGCCTTTACAAGTTGCAGGGTGTTACTTTCTTCCCCTCTTGGGCTTGCATTAATTCCAATGACTTTCATAACCAGTCCTCAATAAAATCCTCAAATACTATTATTTTACAGGCATTTTATCTTTTCCAGGCCTTTCGAAAATACCTGAAGAATCGGCTTTTCCTCTTACAAGAGAGGCTAATATTCCGATAAAGCATAAAATTGTAAACAAGATAAACGCGTAATGAAGACTCAAAACAAACTGAGAATAATATTCAGGAGTAATTTCAACAGGGCCTATAAAGATTGCAAAGAGCATCATTGCAATTCCCATTGAAAGCATCTGACCGAGAAGCCTCATGGTTCCGTTCATGCCTGAAGCAACCCCATAGAACCTTTTATCAACCGAACTCATAATTGCGTTTGTGTTTGGGGACGAGAACAGGCCAAAACCTACCCCAAGAATCAGTAAACAAACTATAAGGTACCAGAGCGGAGTAGCTTCCGTAAGGAAAATCAGAAGGAAAAGGCCGACAGTTGTAAAAGCCATTCCTACGGATGCGACTATCCGCGGTTCAATTTTGTCGGAAAGCCTGCCTGCAATCGGAGAAATTGCAGCCATGACAATGGGCTGAGCTATAAGGACAAGACCTGCCTGTTCAGGAGTAAAACCTTTTGTATACTGCAAATCAAGGCTTAAAAGGAAAGTTACTGCAAAAGTTGCACTATAATTAATAAGGGCAGAAAGATTTGAAAAAGCAAAAATCCGGTTTTTTGTTAGCAGTCTAACATCAAGGACAGGAGAAGGCACTCGCATTTCATACATAAAGAAAATTATAATTCCTGCAAGTCCGGCTGCTACAAGGGCAGCCCCTTTAAAATCAGGCAGGATTGAAAAACCGTACATTAGGGAAACAATTGAGGCCCCATAAATCACAGAGCCGATAAAATCGAACTTCTCGCCTCTGCACTCAGCCCATTCACCTTTTAATTTCCAGAGCACAAGGATTACGGTCATTATCCCTATAGGCACATTGACAAAAAAGATACTTCTCCAGCCAAGGTGTTCAGTCATTAGCCCTCCAAGGAAAGGTCCTACGGAAAGCCCTACATAAACGGCAGTAATATAAATTCCAAGAGCTCTTCCTCGCTCTCCTGGAGGAAAAACCGAACTGACAATAGCAGCCCCTGTCCCGAAAATCATGGCTCCGCCAAGTCCCTGGATAACCCGGATGGCTATCAGCATGTTTGTGGAAGAAACCATAGTCATAGCTAACGAAGCAAGGCTAAAAATTGAAATTCCATAAAGAAAAATTTTTTTCCTTCCATAAATATCAGCTATTTTCCCGAAAGGAACCAGGAAAATTGCCGAAGAAAGCAGATAAGCAGTTGAGATCCAGGCAAGCGCAATTGCATCCATATGGAACTCGTCCCCAAGCGTACGCAGGGCAATATTTACTGCTGACCCGTCAAAAGGGGTAATAAAGCCTGCAAGTATGGCAATAAGGAGGACAATCTTTTTTTCCGTTGCCACAAGAGTAGCTGGAGGAGTTCTGCAGGTTTCCGGAACCTCTGCAGGAGATGCCATATTTCTGGAAGAAATTTCGGGATTACTTCCTTTTTTGTCCATATTAATCCCTGGAGAGTAAGCTTCTTCCCTGGAAAAAGCATATTAGAGAAATTACAATAAAACTGTACGAATGATAAGAATTTTTAGCTTTTATAGAAGTTTTTTGTTTCATGATTTTTCTCATTACAGTTAATAAATAATTACTAGTATAATTTATTTGTTTTTAGATATTATAACGATTTTAGATTATTAAATGAGGGTATGAACAGCGATAATTTAAATTTTATGCCAGCCCTGAATAATGAATTAATAATACAACCCTACGGCTTTTTTAACTGTATATTAATTGATTTATAAACAGTAACGAGCAGTAATTAGAGCGAAGAATTAAATCCATTTTCGAAAAATGCTTAAAATTTCTTGGTATCAGATTTATGGATTAAGTTAAAATACTAGAGTAAATGTAAAATTAAAAAAGTTCTGGAATTTTTTTATATATAAATAGACCAGAACAAATAGTTTAAAACAGTTCAAAACAATAGTAATTTACAAGCATAATGTATCAAGCAATAAAATCTCAAACATATACCAGGCTCTATACTGAGTATAATACTGCGTAGAATTCATTATAGCAGAATTTACGGAGTAAAATAACGAAATAAAATTGCGATAAAAATAAAGAAAAGAGAATTGAAAATCCAACTAGGATATAGGCTATCATAGAGGTTATAGACTCACAATGAATGAAATTATTACCTGGATCTTAATTGGAATCTGCCTTATACAGTCAGCTATTTTTTCCGGGATGACAATTGGGCTCTTTGGGCTTGGGAGACTCAGGCTTGAGATTGAAGCCGAGGCAAATAATAAAGAAGCCATTAAAATCCTGAAGATCAGGAGAGATTCAAATTTTTTACTTACAACTCTACTCTGGGGAAACATAGGTGTAAACGTCCTTATAGCGCTGCTTACGGATTCCATATTTACAGGGGCCTCAGCTTTTCTTTTTTCAACTTTCGGGATAACGTGTTTTGGGGAGATTGGCCCACAGGCTTATTTCTCCCGGAATGCCCTTAAGTTAGGGGCAAAGTTTACTCCTGTAGTCCGATTTTACCAATTCCTGCTATATCCTGTAGCAAAGCCAACAGCGCTTATCCTTGATTGGTGGCTTGGCAGGGAAAAACTTGAGCTCTTTAAAGAGCATTCTATGCGGATTATGCTCCAGAAACATATCGAATCCACAAAATCCGATATAGGGACTTTTGAGGGGATAGGGGCTCTAAACTTTCTTTCTATAGACGATGTCAGTATTTCTGATGAGGGTTCGATAATAGATCCAAGGAGCGTAATTTCCCTTCCTATAGAAAATAACAGGCCTGTTTTCCCGCCTTTTAAAAGGGAACCTTCAGACCCTTTCCTTCAAAAGATAGAAGCCTCAGGAAAGAAGTGGGTAATCATAACTGACTCTATAGATGAACCAGCTATGGTTCTTGATGCAGATGGTTTCCTAAGGGATGCGGTTTACAAGAAAGGACCTTTTATCCCTCTTTCTTACTGCCACTTCCCTGTGGTTGTAAGGTCTCCCAAAACAAGGCTTGAAAAGGTGATCCGGCAGTTCAAGGTCTATCCGCAGCATCCTGAAGACGATGTAATTGATCAGGATTTAATTCTTTACTGGGGGCAGGAAAAAAGGCTGGTGACAGGTTCAGATATCTTAGGCCGCCTTCTTCGTGGGATTGTTGTGGAATGTGAAGTTGACTCAGGCTGCGAGATAGAATCCCAACCTCCAGAGCCAGGGTTTAGTAAACGGCCTGCCCTCTGGAGAGAAAAAAGAAGGGAAGAAAAAGGAGAAAAAGAAGAAAAAAAGGATTATTAATCTTCATAGGCAGGCAGGGTTACGAACCCAATTTCATTAAGAGGGTATCCTACTGCAAAATGATACAGATCCTGGAATTCAAGCCCTTTGAGCCCTATTGCTTCATGCAGAGGCTCGTCAAAAAAACACCCTATTCCACAGCCTCGAAGCCCATAAGCTTCCGCTTCAAGGTATAAAAGCTGCCCAAGGATTCCGCATTCCCAGAAAAGATATGGGTAAATCCAGGAGCCAAACCTATTCAGCGGCTCTTCAAATTCCGAGAGCATACAGGCAGTAAAACATGCATCTGCGGCTTTTCGCTGCGAGCAGGAAAGCTGGGCTATAAAGGAATGTAGGGTTTCTTCCATGAGCAGGTAAAATTCAAGCCCTTCAGGGCAATTTTCAGGCTTTTGCCAGAGGAAATCAGGTCTGATTGCTGCTTTAAAACGCTTTTTTGCCTCAGGTTTGCGAAGGAAGATATAAAGGCCTGGAACAAGCTCTTTTACCCTGTTTACGAAAAGCAGGAGATGGGTAAAAGAACCAAATGGCAGCGGATTAAATATAGGATTCTTTTCAGGCAGGCATTTTTCCAGCATTGCATAAAAATCCTTCTTTTCCATATATGCGCTGTTATCCAGCTCAAGAGCACTTCTCCTTTTATGGAGAATCTTGCGCAAAGGGTAAAGAGGAGAAGGTTCAAGCTGTTCAGCTTCACTCATAGCATTATCTGTAAAA
>CAZFNE010000020.1:14439-20185 GCA_964520335.1 uncultured Methanosarcinales archaeon
TTTGGGTTGCGTCTATTTCTTTTCTCGATCCTGTTTGGGATTTTTGTTCAGGCTCTGTCCCGGGTTTTGTCTCGAAAGCCTTTTTCTCAAAAAAATCTGTTTCTATTTTTTTTGCTGCTGCGGCTGCTTTTTCAATCCCCGTCCATTCAACGTGTCGCGGACTTAAAATACTCGGAGTTCCTTGCCAGGAAAGAGTTTTGAAACTGGAAATTGCGCCTGAAGGGACTTTTGCAATATTGCAGGACTTGCCTGCAGGATATATTGCAAGCAAGCAAACAGGTTCTTCTTTTTCATGTCCTTTCCTTTCAGAAATCCCCAGCAGGGTTGCGATTTCTTCTGAGCCTGTGTCCCCAAGCAGGCTTGTCTTCCATCCAAGCCCCGCGGCAGCAAAAGTTACGGCAGCAATTGCATGTCCTGCATCATGATTAGCATACCGGAAGGCCCTATGTCCGTATTTCCAGGAAACGCGCCAGTAAATCGAAGTTAAGCCTACAAATACAGTACCTTCCGGAAAACCTGAACTAAGGGAGTTCCAGACCTCGTCTGGAAATTCTGCCCTTACCTCGAAGGTATTCGAGAGAGAAGCATAATGGCAAACAACCGGTTTTTCCAGAAGACCCTTTATAGGCCCGGAAACAAAGTAAGCCTCTGTCGGGTGCAGGTTTCCGCTTGAAGGATTGACCCGAAGGGCCCATTTTGAGCCGCCTGCTTTTCTCCTGGCCGAAATTGCAAAGCTGTCAAAAAAGAGTCTTGAAATAGCTTTTGCGTTTAATTCTGAAGGTTCTATTTCTTCCGGAGTGAAAGCCTGTTCATAAGCGGGAAAAATGTCAGCTTCTATTTGCGCTTCATTCCATTTCTCCAGATTTAAAAGCCGAGCTCCCTGATAATTCAGAAAGGGATCGGGCTGATTTGGCATATCCAGATGGTGAGGCCCTGGGGCCAGAGCTTTGAAATTGTGCTTGCTTGTCTCATGGTAGGCCAGTATAACTTCGAGTTCTCCTTTCATAACAAGACACCGGGTACAACTAAATTCCTAAAATTTCTAAAACTTGCTTTTTGAGAAATTTATTTATTGAGAATCCGACAGAGTCTCGGTATTCTTTTTTTGGTGTTGCAGCGATTCGAAAATTTCTGAATTTATCCTGAAAGTTCTATCCTGAAACGTATGCCCTTAAGTATTCCAACCCTAAGCACATAGGGTTTCCATAATCCTTAAATTTATTTGTATCCAGGCTTTCAACCTGAATTTCAAGAAAAGAATTAAGTGAGTCAAAAAGTGAGTCAAATATTGAAAAAGAGACTGCTTCAGCCTCAACCAGGGTTTTAAAATTAGATACTATATTAGATATCTGTATTTATTAACTTAGATTCGAGTTATAATAAAATAAAGACAGATTGAAACAAGGGCTCCTGCAAAAGTTGCCAGGAAATTTACCCCGCTGTTCGAAAGGGTTCCGTTTTTCTGAAGAGTGGCTCCAAGCAAGCTATCCATATTTGTGCCCAGAAAACCGCCTGCGGTTGTTATTAAAACGGAGAGCAGGAGGTTATCCGAGACTCCAAGAACATAACCCAGCAGGCCTATAACTGCAGAGCCAAAGAGGGCAGCAAATTCGCCAAGTGAAGAAACTGCTCCATCTGCACCTGGTTCTGAAAGCTTAAGAGTTGTAATCATTCTTGGCCTGCCTTTTGCAGTTGTGCCGATTTCACTTGCAAGTGTATCTCCAGTGGCTGTTGCGACCGTACCCATATAAGCGTAAATGATTGGAAGGCTGTGTTCCGGAAAAACCCCATAGGCTACTGCGAGGACTAGGGCTGCAGTGCTGTTTGAAAACACATTTTCATAGCTTCGGATTCCATCTTTGGCCTGGGCGATCCCTATTGCTTTTTTGTAAGAGAATTTGTATCTTGTAAAGCCACCTCCCAGAATAAAGAAGGTGAGTAAAAGCAAAAACCAGGAAAGCCCACTAAAAACAATAATAAGGAGCCCTAAAAGGGCAGCACTTAAAAGCGCAGAAATGTCAGCTATTTTTGCCCTGTAAGCCAGCCAGCCGAGCAAAAAGGAAAAACCAAGGGCAATAAGCAGTTTTTGTGGAGGCACCCAAAACCTGAATTCCTCAAAAATCCACATTGTCATGCCTGCGCCTAGGGGCACTGAAATGTTTTTATCGATTTTTGAAGGGATTGACTCAAAAAGGGAACCGGTAACTGCCCCAATTACAGCTATGAAAAAAACCAGGTTATAAGAAACAGGCATGTACTGCCAGTAGACTATCCAGCCTGCGGCAAGGAATGCCGCAACTATGCGGAGTGCCAGAAAAGCCGAACTCCAGAGCATGGAAAAACTTTTCTTTTTTATTCTTGTTCTTCTTGAGATATAGTCCGAATCCGAGTCAGTTTCAGAAAAAGAGGATTTATGATTTCCAACTGCTGCGATTGCAAAAGCTGCAAGTACTATGTAGAAGGGATATGCGTAAGAAGAACTCGCTGAGATTAAAGAAACGAAAAGCATCAGGGCCAGGGAAAATGAAAGGCTGATAACAGTTCTCTCATAAGAAAAATTATTCTTGGGAAGCCGCATCCAGAGGAAGAGAAGTACAGAAAGTAAAAAGAGCAATTTCAGACCTACAAAAGGAGCTATAAAAATAAGCAGGAAATATAAGACATGCATTACAGAAATTCCGTAATACGAATTTTGGCTTTTGAAGGTTCGGGCGGCTCTGTTCATCATGGGACATCTTTTATTTTATATTCATTCAGCAAGCTACACAGAATACACTTTTCTTTATAAATAACTGGTTATTCGCTTCCAGAGTAATTGAAATATACAAATCAAATTTAAAAGCATCTATTTTACTTATTGCGGTCAGGAAAAAAATACCTGATTTTTAGAACATAATTTAAGGTTTTTTGGAAGATCTAAGCGTTCAAAACTCCTTTTTTTGACTTTGATAAAGCTTATTAGATGTTTAAGAAATTCACCAAAATTAGAATATTCTGTCCAGGAATATTAAAGTATCTCAATTAATACATATTCACTTATAAGGTTTCAAGCAATGAGATATTATCAGACTTTATTTATCAGATTTTAATGTGGAAATTTAATTAGGAACTTATTTTTGTTCTTGATTTAAAATGACTTTAGAATACGCTTGAGGGGAAAAGATGGAAAATTACGACCTGATTATAATTGGAACAGGCTCTGCAATGAATTATATAAACCCAATTATCAATTCGAACCCAAAAATAAAGATTGCAGTAATTGACAAGGACGAACCCGGGGGGATCTGTCTTACCAGAGGCTGCATTCCTTCAAAACTTTTGCTTTATCCCGCTGAACTTGTAAGAGAAATTGAAACGACATTTGATTTTGGAATTGAAGTCGAAATTAAAGCCATTGATTTTGCTGGCATTATGGGAGGAATGCGAAAGAAAATTGGAGAAGATATAGAGATGATCAGGAAAGGGTTAACTGAGAATCCCTACCTTGACTATTACAATGAAACTGCCGAGTTTATTTCGCCACATACTCTCAAAGTTGGCGAAAAGATCCTCTATTCGGAAATGATTTTTCTCTGCACCGGCTCAAGACCTGCAATTCCTCCTGTAAAAGGCCTCGAAGAAAATGGATACCTTACAAGCGACACCGTGCTCCAGTTAAAGGAATGTCCCTCCAAACTTGCCATCTTTGGAGGCAGCTATATCGCAGCCGAATACGGGCACTTTTTTTCAGCAATGGGAACTGAGGTTACAGTTATTGGGAGAAATTTCCGCTTCCTCCCCCAGGAAGAACCTGAAATCTCAATCCTTGCAAGGAAAAAGATGTCAGAATACATGAAGATACTTACAAATTACGAAGCTATAGAAGTCAAAAAAGAAAATAATGGGCAGAAAACCATTGTTGCAAAAGAAAAAAGCACAGGCAAAGAAGTTCAAGTCACAGTTGACGAAATTCTTGTAGCGACCGGAAGAGTTCCGAACACCGATATTCTACACCCGGAAAAAGCAGGAATCAAAACAGATCCCCAGGGCTGGATTTTAGTGGACGAATACCTTGAAACCTCCCAGCCAAATATTTGGGCTTTTGGGGATGCAAATGGAAAGTACCTGCTCAAGCATGTAGGAAATTATGAGTCAGGAATAGTTTACCTGAATGCAATAACTAAAGAAAAAATTAAAGCTGATTATCAGAATGTGCCACATGCAGTTTTTTCCTATCCTGAAATTGCAGGCGCAGGGATGGGAGAACAGGAAGCAATAGAAAAATTCGGGAAAGAAAGGATTGACATAGGCTTCAAACTCCTTGAGGAGACTGCAAAAGGCTCGGCAATGAAAATCCAGGATTATTTCGTGAAGGTAATTCTGGATTCTAAAGAAGAAAGGATTCTTGGCGCGCATATAATTGGCCCTCAGGCTTCAATCCTTATTCATCAGATAATTCCTCTGATGTATATCGAAGCAGGCGGTTCTCAATTGATTATGCAGAGTATGGATATTCATCCTTCCCTCAGTGAAGTTGTGAAAAAGGCCTTTTTTTCAAGGTTTTCACCTGAGCAGTATCACCATATCCTGATGCATCTTGGGCTTGAAGAATGAAATATTAAAAGAACCGGAAAAATTTTTTTATTATTTTTTATTCCTTATTTTCTTGTCCGGTTTTTTTATAATTTTTGACAAGATCAAAAACCCACCTGCTAATTCCGGGAGCAACATTTCCGCAGCGTTTGTAGAATTCTACCTCAAGCCCCATTTTGTTATATTCTTTGATAAGGTCGGGAATCTGGGATTCTGCTTTAAAGGTGTAAAAGTGAATATTCCCGCCCTTTTTTACAAATGTTGAGACTTCACTTAGAAAATGATCCATGCCGTAAGGAGTCGGCACAATAGCTCTGTCAAACCCTTTTTCGGGAATCTGCAGGTCTTCAGAAAGACTGTAATCCAGAGGAGCTGAAGAGCTGGGTCTATCAGCAGAGAAATCAGCAGTAAAATCAGCAAAGGAAATAGGATTTTCAGGAGAGGAAGTTAGTTTTTCAAGCTCAGATCCTTTATCTAAGCAAAGATTCCGTGAAGTAAAAATTCTCGAAAAGGTTGCAAAATCCGCCTGAAAAACAATTACTTTATCTTCAAGCCTGTTTATTCTGAGATTTTCTTTCAAGCAGGCACAGGCTTCAGGGTTTTTTTCAACAGCATATATTTTTGCCCCTTTTCCCGCTGCCGGGAAAACAAAAGGGCCGATTCCTGCAAATGGAATCAAAATATGTTCCCCTTGAATTACTTTTAAGGCTACTCTCTTTCTTTCCAAGTAAAGGCGGGGGTTAAAAAAGACTTTTTTTACATCCATTTTATAAGTGTAGCCGTTTTCCCTATGCAGGGTTTCTGTAGATTCCCCAAGCAGAAGTTCAAAATCTGCAGTCCTGTATTCCCCTTCGAGTTTACTTACTTTATTAAGTACAGCTTGAGTATTTCCTCGCATTGAAAAAAGTTTTGCAGCAATAGCTTTTTTATAAGCATTAAGCTCGGCAGGTATAGAAATAACTGCTATATCTCCTACATAATCGAAGCGTTTCGGAACTATAGGAAGGAGAGAATCTTTAATTGATCCTTTCATTGCTTCTCTTAGGCTCGTTTTTTTTCGGAAAACCATTTTAGTATACCCTTGCCTGTAGAAATTATCTTAAGACTCGCCTTAAGTATAAGCTTTTACTTTTTAGATTTTGTTTTTTCTTCTTTAACATCCAGTTTCATTTTT
>CAZFNE010000021.1:0-11663 GCA_964520335.1 uncultured Methanosarcinales archaeon
GAAGTTCTTATTTTTCTGGACAGATAAACAAAGGTAAAAATTCCTGAGAAAGCCAGAATGTAAAATGAAAAGAAGCCCCCATACTTTAATACATTCATATTAACCTTCTCTGAAGTAGGGAATTCCAGGAGATAAGCCAGATAAACCAAATTTATTAAAATAAAAATTGCAGCCAAAAGTTTTTCATTTTGCAAAAGTTTTTTGCCAAAGCCTGAATTTTCCTGTAATGATTCTGTCTTTAAAGCTGGAAAACTATTTTCAGACCCAGCTATTTCTCCTTGTTCTTTGCTTTTTGCTTCAGTAAGTTTTCTAAAGAGATTTCCTGCTCCGTAAAACACTACAGCAGCAAGGGCAACATCAGCATTCCAGGGCAGCCTGAAAGGAATGTATACTGAATAAAGGTACCCGATCACGCCGGATATGCCGAGTAAAATGATTAGTTTTTTCGGTTCCCAATAATATTTTTTTGCAAACCCGTAAAACAGGAGCTCGGTTGCAAATAAACAAGTTAAAAACCAGAGAGGAGGATTGTAGGAAACCATCGGGCCCAGAGCGTATATTATGGAATAAATACCGTAAAGCGCACTGTTTTCAAAAAATTCAATGTTTGTAACCCCTGGCTGGTAGCCTGTATCCAGTAAAAAATAAAATAGGCAGGTAAGCAGAGCAAAACAAAAATAAGGAATAATTAGAGAGTTAAATCTTCCTCTGGCAAATTTACTTGCTGAAGATTCGTATTTTCCAAAATCAAAGAGATATCCCGAAATAAAGAAAAAAAGCGGCATATGAAAAGCGAAGATATAAGTGTCAAGTGCTATCGGTAGGCTATGATGTGCAAGGACTACAAGTATTATTCCTATTCCTTTTAAAGAGTCTATCCAGTGAAGCCTCATATGAACCCATTAAGTAAACAGTGTGAACAATATATAAATGTAACGGAAATTTAGGTTAACATAGAGATATTAAAATAGTTTGAATTGAGATTCCTGACTTTATTCTACATTATCACTTTTCTTTTATCCTTTAAAGCCCTTAATTCGACCGAAGTCGAATTGAATCTATAAAAAAGCGTTATGTTTGCATTAAAAATTTTGCTTAAAAAATAATATTTGTTTAAAAACAATATTTTGAATAATTAATTTAAAATAATATCCATTGATTAGTACATTCTGGAGTTGGGAAATGGGGTATCGTCCATAAGAAATCGCCTGGAGGAAATGACCTATCTTCGAGCAATGCTTGGGGGAGCACAATTTCGAAGAACCTGTATTGGGGGATACAGAAAAAAGGATCAAGCGCCTCCGGGCTTCTTATTGAAACTGTTTTTTGCTACTTTTATCTGGTTTTTACTGATCTAGTTCGTTATTACTTGATTTTACCTATTTTTACCTATTTTTACCTACCTTTACCTACCTTCACCGTTTTTGCCCTCTTATTTTCTAAAACTTCTGGATTTATATTTTTCTAATTGAAATCATTACTTTATATTTTTTTCAAAATCAAAATTCTATTCAAAAATTATCCTGCCAAATAATATTGATTATTAGACTGAAAGTTGGATAGCCAATAGTTGATTTTTTATAAATGTCCTTTCAAGAAAATTGAGAGCAGTTATCTTTATAGATATTAAATCTATAAATAATAAAGAATAAAGCAATGAATAACCAACTTTTCCAGAAAAATATTAAAAATATTTATTATGCGGTAAAAACAGATTTTTTAATCGCAGGGAAAAATTTGAAATATCCTTTTGGGCTTGACCTGAATGTCTGGGGATGGGATGGACAAACAGAACAAAATTTCCGAAATAGAAATTCTCGGCGATCTCCAATGGGGAACGCATATTTGCCAGTTTTACCAGACAGAGGAAGAACTTTTAGAGCTACTTATTCCATATTTTAAGAAGGGGCTTCGGAATTTTGAGTTTTGCATATGGATTATTCCAGAGTCCTTTAAAGTAGAAGAAGCAAAGAAAAGCCTGAAAGAAGCTATTCCTGATTTTGGCAATTATTTAGAAAAAGGACAAATTGAATTTATCCCGTCTGCCGATTACTGTCTAATAGATGGCATTTTTGCCCCTGAAAAGGCTTTCAGATACTGGAACGAAAAGCTTCTACAAGCTCTGGCTGCTGGCTACGAAGGGCTTAGAGTTGCAGAATATATAGGCTGCCGATTCCGGGAAAAGAGCTGGAATGATCTTATTGACTACGAGCAAAAAATAGATGAATTTACCAGTAAACATAAAATGATATTTCTATGCCCCTACCAGCTTGACACATGCTCTACAACTGATATCATTGAAATTATCAAAAACCACCAAACTGTACTGGCTAAAAAACAAGAGAAATGGGATGAAATAAAAAATTCTCATAAAAGAGTAATTATAAAAGATATAGAAGAAGCTTCAGGCGGGAAATCCCTAAAGGACAGTGACGATCGGTACCGAATGCTCTTTACTAACATGAGAGAGGGATTTGTCCTCGCAGATATTATCTATGACAGGAGTGGGGAGCCTTGTGATTATCGATATCTTGAAATGAATCCTGCTTTTGAGCTTTATACAGGCATTAAAAAGGAAACAATACTGGGAAAATCTGTCCTGAAAGTATTCCCTAACCCCAGGGCTGTAGAACTTGAAAAATTAGAGGAGGTTGCCCTCTCAGGGCTGCCAGCGAATTTTGAAGTGTTCAGTGAGGCAGCGGAAAAATACTTTGAGATTTATATGTTCAGGCCTGAGACAGGAAAGCTTGCAGCGATTTTTAGAGATATTACCGAGTACAAGCAAGCTGAGCGTGCCCTCAAAGAGAGCGAAAACCGCTACAGATCCCTATATGAAAACAGCCTTGACGGGATTTTGTTGACCCGGCCTGATGGAACAATTCTTTCTGCGAACCCTCAGGCGCGTTATCTCTTTGGCATGACCGAAGACGAGCTTAAGCAGGCAGGAAGAGAGGGGCTGGTGGTTACTGATGAAAAGCTTGCTGCAGCCCTTGAAGAAAGAGATAGGACTGGCAGCACGAAGGGCGAACTTACATGTAAAAGGAAAGACGAATCGACTTTTACCTGTGATATCACCTCGAACCTGTTTTCGGATGCCGATGGCAGTATGAAAACAAGCATGGTTATCAGGGACGTTACCGAAAAAAAAAGGCAGAAGAAGCGTTCAAGAATAGTGAGGCCCGCTACAGGATGCTCTTTACCAGCATGACTGAAGGGTTCGGGCTTGTAGAAGTCATCTGCGATAAAGACGGGAAGCCTTACGACTACCGTTATCTTGAGATAAATCCCGCTTTTGAACTCTGTCTGGGTAAAAAGAGGGATCGAATCCTCGGAAAGACTATGCGGGAAGTGTTTCCCAAAGTAAACCCTGTTGCCCTTGAAAAGTATGCCGAAGTCGCATTATCAGGCCATGCTACCCATTTTGAAATCCTCAGTCAAATAACGAATAGATATTTGGATATCTATGTATTCAGGCCTGAGAACGGGAAATTAGCGCTAATTCTCAGAGATACCACCGAGCGTAAACAAATCGCAAAAAAACTTGAAGAAAGCGAGAAAAAGTATCGCAATATTGTGGAAACAGCCACCGAAGGAATCTGGATAGGAGATCCTGAGGCCAGGACAACTTATGTTAATAAAAAACTGGCTGAAATGTTAGGATATTCTCCGGAAGAAATGCTTGGTAAATTTGCCTGGGACTTTGCTGATGAAGAGGGCAAACCGATTATTAAAGAGAAAATAGAAAAGAGAAGATTCGGAATTGATGAAAGGTATGAATTTAAGTTCGTACGTAAAGCCGGCACCCCATTCTGGGCAATCGTAAGTTCAAAGTTCCTTTTTGAGACCGATGGGAAATTTGCAGGCTCTATGAGCATGTTTACTGATATTACCCGGCAAAAAGACGTAGAGGCAAAGTTAAAAGAAACTCTTAATAATTTGGAAAAATTGGTTAAACAGCGTACTGCAGAACTTGAAAAAGCCTACAATTCCCTGAAGAAAAGCGAAAAAAGTCTTGCAGAGGCCCAGAAAATGGCTCATGTTGGAAACTGGGAATGGGATGCTAGAACAAATGAAACCTACTGGTCTGAGGAATTATACCGAATTTTTGGACGTGACCCTAAAGAGGGAGGAGCTCCATATCTCGATTTTTTGAACTATGTGCATCCAGATGACAAAGGATATGTTGATAATGCTGCCATGAAGGCTTTGAGTGGAAAGCCTTACAGCATTGATTTCAGGATTATTCTGGCTTCCGGGGAAGAACGCTCTGTGCATATGCAATCCGAAATCGTCTTTGATGAGAAAAATAACCTTCTCCGGATGAAAGGAATAGTGCAGGATATTACAGAGCGTAAAAAAACCGAGGAACAGCTTCAATACGCCTACTCCCGCCTGAGAACTTTTTTCGACCGCAAAATAGAAGGTATCGGCATAGTTATTGGAAATGCGAAGGGAGATATTCTGGAGGCAAATGATTACTATCTTTATATGCTTGGGTTTACTCGAAAAGACCTCGAAGCAGGTGCTGTTCGCTGGTCGGATATAACTCCTCCGGAATGGCTGCCTGCAGATGAAAAGGCCCTTGAAGAACTGCAGAAGCAAGGGGTATGTACTCCCTATGAAAAAGAATATATTCGAAAGGACGGCTCTCGTATCCCTGTTTTAATTGCAAACACTATTTTTCCGGGAGGCAAGGGGGAAATTCTGGCCTTTGTCCTGGATATTACCGAACGAAAACGAATGGAGGAAGCGTTGCGTCAAAATGAAGCTCTGCTTTACACTTTCCTTGAACAGTCCCCTGTCGGACTCGGCCTTGCAGATTCCCAGGGTCACTGGCTGGTCACCAATAGCATTTTGCGGCGCTTTGTGGACGGGGTTATTCCGGAGCTTGACCTCGAAAATAGCTGGCGATGGCAGGCCCGGGGTACGGACAGACGCCTGCTCAAACAGGCAGAATGGCCAAGTGCACGTGCACTGCGGGGCGAAAGCGTCATTCCAGGAATTGATTTTATTTATAGTTCTAAAGAGGGAAGGGAGCTCTGGACTCGGGTAAGTTCGGTTCCTTTCCGGAACGAGGTCGGGGACATAGAAGGCATTATTACAGTTATCCAGGATATCGATGAACAGAAAAGAACAGAAGATGCCCTGGTTAAAATGGAAAAAATCAGGATAAAAGAAATTCACCACAGGATAAAGAACAACTTGCAGGTAATCTCATCTCTCCTTGACCTTCAGGCAGAAACCTTTTCCCAGCTTGAGGTTTGTAAAACCCCGGATGTTGTTGAGGCTTTTCTTGAGAGCCAGAACAGGGTAATTTCTATGGCTCTCATTCACGAAGAACTCTACAAAGGAGATAAAATCGATACCCTGGACTTTTCCGCTTATCTTAAAAAGCTAGCAGAAGATGTATTTGGGTCTTATACGCTTGGAAATAAGGATATTTCCCTGAAACTGGAGCTTGACGAAATTTTTGTCGGGATGGATACTGCAATCCCTCTTGGAATTATTGTAAACGAGCTGGTTTCAAATGCCTTTAAGTACGCTTTTCCTGCCGGAAGGAAAGGAGAAATCCAAATAAGCCTTTGCAAAAATGAGAATTTTACTTCCAGGAATCTTATTTCTAACCTTGCTGAAGCCTGTAAAGAAGAAAACCGTTTTTATTACATCCTAAAGGTCTCAGATGATGGGAAGGGAATTTCTAAAGAAATAGACTTTCAAAATACAGGCACACTTGGACTTCAGCTCGTCAATATTCTTGTTGAACAGATAGATGGCTGTATAGAACTAAAAAGGGAAGAGGGAACCGAATTTATAATCAGGTTTAATAATGCAGAAGAATGACTCAATCAATTTTCTGAAATTCTCGTATTAAGGTGCTTTTACTAAAAATTATCGGTGAAATACTTTATCCATCTCCAAACCTATTGCTCAATTAATTAAAAAAATTAATTTCCTCAGAGCAGATTTTTCTGAACGAAGCTTTCAATCTTACGGTTTCGTTAAAGGGCGCTTTTTTCCTATGAGGAAGGGAAAATAATTATTGATGAGAAAAATTACAGGTATGAGGCAGAGAAGGTTCAGCAAAGTCAAGCTTAAAGCAAAAGCTGCATTGTAATAGTAAGCCTCAACATCAATCATAAAAATTACAACTATAATTTTTATAAGCACATCTTTTACAGGGAAGTGAAGGGCAAATACGATCAGGCTGTTTTTCCCATAGTACTCAAGAAGCTTTGAGCTTCTCATGTTTTTGAAAAGGTAAACAAAAGCAAAAGTTCCTGAGAATGCCAGCAGGTAATATGAAAAGAAATCTCCATATTTTAAAATATTCATATTCATCTGTTCTGACGTAGGAAAATGCAAAAGATATCCAAGATAAAACAGGTTTATAGCAAGCAGAAATATTGGGAAAAGCTTTTTCGCATGAAAGGTTTCTTTTCTAAGACTGCATCCTGGCTTTGAGTCAAGCTCCAAGCCCACTCTGGAAATTGAATCCCTATTCAAAGCAGACTTAACTTTTTCTTCAGATTCGACGAATTTTCTAAACAGGTTTCCTGCCCCATAAAAAACTACAGCGGTAAGGGCTACATCAATATTCCAGGGCAGCCTGAAGGGCACATGGATTGAATAAAAATAACCTATCACTCCAAGAATAGTTAGCCAGAAAACAAGTTTTTTCGGTTCAGGGTAATATTTTTTTGCAAAAAAATAAAAGAGAACCTCTGTGCTAAAAAGGCAGGTTAAAAACCAGAGAGGAGGGTTATAAGAAATCATAGGGCCAAGAGCATACAGGATGGAATAAAAAATATCAGGAAGGCTGGTTTCGAAATATTCGATGTTCCTTACTCCTGGCTGATATCCCGTATCCAGCAGGAAATAAAATAGACATGTAAGAAGCGCAAAACCAAAATATGGTACAATAAGGGATTTAAATCTTTTTTTCATAAAATTAGATGCTGATGAAGCATATTTTCCAAAATCAAACAGGAACCCCGAAACGAAGAAGAAAAGAGGCATATGAAAAGAAAATATGTAAGTGTCAAGGGCAACCGGTAAGCTGTGGTGAGCAAGCACGACAAGAATGATTCCAATTCCCTTTAATGCATCAATCCAGTGGAATCTCATATAAAGGAAAAATAAATTATTTAATATTATAATACTTTTTTGGCTGTCCTGAAGATATATATTTATTTATGTATTTATTCATTTATTTGATTAGTTAGCTATTTAGAACCTATCCGAAAAGTCCTGCTACTGTGAATGTAATCCATGTTCATTCTCAATGTTGCATGGCAGTGAAAACCTGGTATGTCTCTTCTTATGTTTTCTTATCCCAACTCTTGATATGCACAGCATAATCAATTCTTTAACTAATTTTCTAATATGAGGAAAGTCATGTTCTTATCCATACAGATATTCTGAATTACATTATCTGGAAAGATCATTCAAAGAATATGACATCTAAAATCCTGTATTTTCATCCTGACATCAATGACTATTAACACCTGACGGCTGATAAAAGATAAGCTGCTCTTCTACCCGTAGTTGCTTCTAAAGTCGAATCTTTAATATAGACAATTCTGAAAAGCGGTGCAAAAGTATCCTCTATTTCAGCTTTTGAGATTCTTCGAGGGCCAGGCCCTCCAGGGTCCTTATCGGAAAAACAGAGCATGAAATATTTACCTCCTGGTTTAAGCGCCCTGTAGACCTGCCTGGAAAAAATGGACCTCTCCTCATCTGCTATAGTATGAAACAGGAATGAGTCTATGCTGACGTCGAATTCAGATTCTTTGAAATATTGGTCCAGTTTTAAGACATCTCCAACGACAAAATTTACATTAACATGCTGCTCTGCAGCCCTGGCCTTTGCATCCGATATGGCAGTTTCAGCAAGATCTATTCCAGTAACATTGCAGCCGTTCATTGCTAGCATTATTGCATTTTCGCCCCTGCCGCACCCGATGTCCAGAGCACGTTCAGGCTTGATTTCTCCACTTTTTATCAGAGCCCCAAAGGCTGGTTGAGGGCGGCCTACAGCCCATGCCGGCGTTCCTTTATAATATTCATCCCAGTCCAAATTTATCTCCTCTCGTTTAATCCTATTTTGCATAAACCTCATTAGTTGCCATTTGATGATGATTCTGCATTTGATAATAATTCTCAAAATGCCTGCAAATGAACACCTGTAAATTGGAAGTTTGTCCGAAAAATCAAAAAAAGTATTTTCGGATAAAAAGAATCGCAGAATTTTCCAGATAAGTTCTCAGTTAGTATATTAGCAATTAATTAGCAATTAATTAGCAATTAATTAGCAATTAATCAGTAATTATCAGAAATCAATCAGTTAATTGAGCAGGCAATTAATCAGTTATTCATTTCAATATATGTACAAATATCGAAAATGAAAGCACTGAGTTGAGATCAGTAAAATTTTAACTGATTTTTTTCCTTTAAGAGCTTCATAGCCCAAAGCTTTAAATCAGATGATTCAGTTTATCGCATGTTTCATTTTCGGGATTAGGTCCCGTTGGAATGTGGTCCTGCAGGCAGGGCTGAACCGTGAAACAGAAGTGAAACTTGGTGTTTAAATGGTAAAATCTTTTTACGCATACGTACGGGATGCATGGAAAACCCCTGGTGAGACTTATGTAAATGAACTCCGCTGGGAGCGTTTGCAGGTCTGGAGAAAGCAGGGGTCTGTGACCAGAGTTGAAAGGCCTACCAGAATTGACAGGGCCCGCTCTCTTGGATACAAAGCCAAGCAGGGCATTGTTGTTGTCAGGGTAAAGGTCCGCCGTGGTGGACTTGGCAAAACAAGGTTCAACCGTGGAAGAAGGTCCCAGAAAATGGGCAAGAACAAAATCACAGGCGGAATGAGCATCCAGAGAATTGCCGAAGTCCGTGCTGACAGGAAATACCCTAACCTTGAAGTCCTGAACTCCTACTGGGTAGGCGAAGACGGAAAGAACAAGTGGTATGAAGTCATCCTTGTAGACCCCCACCACCCTGTAATAAAGAGCGACAAGAACCTTTCCTGGATCTGTGACCCCTCAATCAGAGGCAGAGCCACAAGAGGTAAGACCAGCGCAGGCAGAAAGGGTAGAGGTTTGTCTACACGCGGTAAAGGTACTGAGAAGACCAGGCCAAGCATCCGTGCACACAGGAATAGAGGCAAGTAAGAGTCGAGGCAAGTGATTCTTCACATAAACCTGCGTGTGCTTGCGCACGCAACCGAAGACATCTCCAGAGTCAGAGAGGCTCTGGACTTTTTTTTATCCGGGGCCGGGATTCAAGAAGCAGAAAAGAAAGAAAAGCTGATTGAAGCCCTCCACGCCGAGGGGCATCACGGAAATCCAATTACAATCCTGAGCGTGCAGCTTAAAAGAAAGGCAGAATGCCTTGAATTTGCACATTTTGTCAGGAAAAACATGTCTGAAGCCGATTTAGCCTGGCTCAGGGAAGAAATGCCTGACAGGCTGGATGATGACCAGGTTTTCCACCTCCGCTTTGATAAGCAGGCCGCATACCTGCAAAAGGTGAAACTAATCGATTCCTCGGATGCGATTACTGCAAAAATAAAAATCGAAACTTATCCGAAGAACCGCGAAAAAGCCGGAGCCATAGTGGAGGAGTTGTTTGGCTAAGCCGAAATTTTATGATTTTTGTGTACATACAACCCCTGACGGCGAAAACACGGTTTCGGAAATGGCTTCCCTTGCTCGATATTTTGGATACAGTGGGATTGTAATTGCAAACCATACGGATAAATTTTCGCAGGCAAAACCTGGCGCTTTAGAATGGAGTACATCTCCAGCAGCTTCCTCAGCAGGCTCGGGTAAGGAATCCAAAATAAAAGAGGGGTTCGAGATCTTTAAAGGAATTGAACTCGCAGAAGAAAATCCTTCAAAACTTCAAAGCTTGATAGGAAAATTTCGAAAAACTGTAGATGTGCTTATAGTACACGGGGGCTCCGAAAAAACCAACAGGGCTGCAGTTGAAAATCCGAGAGTTGATATCCTGAACCATCCTGCTTTTGAGAAAAGCAATGGGTTAAACCAGGTGCTTGCAAAGACAGCCTCGGAAAATAATGTGGCAATCGGCCTGAACTTGCGTCCCATTCTTCATTTAAGAGGCTCAAGACGCATTCATCTACTATCCGACTTAAGGGCTAATCTTGAGCTTGCCAGGAAATACGAAGTTTCCCTTATTCTTTTAAGCGATGCTATGTCCTGCTTTGACCTTCGGGCCCCAATGGAGGTTCTTGCTCTTGCTGAGCTTTGTGGGCTTGAAGAAAATGAAGCTATAGAAGCCCTGAGTATAATTCCTGAAAAAATCCTGTCCCGGAATCGGCCTGGGCCCGGATACGTCAGAGAGGGAATTGAAGTACTTGAGGGGGACTGCTTTTGAGACGGCTGCTCCCTTCCCTGCGGGCAAAAAAACGTTATCTTGCTTTTGAGCTGATCTCTGAAAGCCAGGAATCTATAAGCAGAAGCGACATTGTAAGAGAAATTATGTCTTCGGCATCGGCTTTGCTTGGAGATATCAGGACAAGTGAATGTGAACTTAAGGTGCTTGGGTTCGAAGGAAATAAGGGAATCCTCCAGTGTGCACATATCAGGGTAAAGGAAACAAAGGCAGCTCTTGCGGCTATCACCCGGATTTCCGGAAAAAGAACAATTCTGCACGTGCTTGGAACCTCGGGTACCGTAAAGAGAGGCACTGAGAAATTCCTTAAAAATAAGGGAACTTTTGAGCTGGAAACTAAGAAAGAGCTTTAAATACATTTAATCATAATGAGTTGGACAAGGTATCCTTAATAAGTTCTCCAATAAGCTTTTTAATAAGTCAGGGGATATATATTACAACTCTATCTAATAATTTATTTAAGAACCTGATTGAAGAGAGAATTAGTTAAAAATTTCGCAATAAATCATTTAATATACAATATGATAAATGAGTATTATTGTAATTAAGTTCAATAAGTGTTATAATATTAACTTAGACTCATTGACAGGAAAATTGCTTTTCTGAGATTTCAGAAAGTTTGAAGGGGTCAGGGGCCATTAAAAAAACAAACTAAATACTTTACAGCGGCCTTCTGAAGTAAAATCCTTTAACACATGCTTTAACTCGGGCCTGGAAATACAAAACTTTAGGCCTCACAAGCATTATAACTGAGTAAATACACTTTATTAACGTACATAGTTAACAATAAATCAGATCTTAAAAAAACTAGAAAGATCTTAAGAATAAAAATAAATCCAGCTTATGCCTGGAAAATTGCTTACATGGGAAAGTAGCTTTTAATTTCCTGTAATTAGAGAATTTTCCACCGGTTTTGGCTGAAAAAAACTTTTCAGGATTATAAGTCTCGAATAAAAGGGAAAAAACTCTAATAAGGAAGAAGTACGTTATAGGGAAAGATAGGTTCCTTATCTGTATACCTGGGACTTTAAATTCCTGACTTTTCGAAATATCCGTATAGAATTACTGACCAAAGCCTTTTTTTGGGGGCTGAGGATTTAGGTGACAATTCTGCGGATAAAAATCCTTAAAAGAAGAAACCTGGAATTAGCCGGGAGAATAAGAACCATTAGAGAATACAAATTAGGGAGATACGGAATATGCAGATGGCACCACAGATGGGTTATGACAGGGCAATT
>CAZFNE010000021.1:11913-13062 GCA_964520335.1 uncultured Methanosarcinales archaeon
CAAGAAAATCTGTGATCACAAGCAGACATATACCCAGTATGGAGGAGTTCGCCCTTACGGAACAGCTCTCCTTATTGCAGGAGTAGATGACAATTTACCCAGGCTTTTTGAAACAGACCCAAGCGGCGCGCTTCTTGAGTATAAAGCAACTGCAATAGGAGCAGGCAGAAACGCAGTCGTAGAAGTTTTTGAAGCTGACTACAGGGAAGACATGAATATTGAGGCAGCTATTCTCCTTGGAATGGATGCCCTTTACAAGGCTGCAGAAGGAAAATTCGATGCGGGAACCCTTGAAGTAGGAGTTGTGTCCCTGCAGGATAAGAAGTTCCGAAAACTGGGCCCCGAAGAAGTTGAGAGATATGTGCAGCAGATCCTTGAGAAACATAAAGGATCTGAACAAAAAGAATAAAACCTAAATAAGATTTAGAAAATGAGTAATCAGAGAATTTTCTGATTCTCAAAATTATATTTTAAAGAAGGTATTCGAAAATGGTGTCCCTGGATGAGGCAGTAACTGCACGGCTCAAAAGAGGCAGCAAACATTTCGAAGTCCTGGTCGAGCCTGAAGGAGCCCTGGCCTACAAACGAGGAGAAGAAGTTAACCTTGAAGATATTCTTGCAGTTGAGACTATCTTCGAAGATGCAAATAGAGGAGACAGAGCAGCAGAATCGGATATCTTTAATGCTTTTGAAACTACAGATCCTTTTAAGATTGCTGCTGTAATTTTGAAAAGCGGGGAGCTTCAGCTCACGGCTGAACAGAGAAAACGCATGCTTGAGGAAAAAAAGAAAAAGGTTATTTATACCATCTCCAGAAATGCAATAAACCCCCAGACAAGAGCCCCGCACCCTCCGGCACGCATTGAAAGGGCGATGGAAGAAGCAAAGGTGCATATAGACCCCCTAAAAAGCGTAGACCAACTGGTTACTATTACAATGAAAGCAATTCGCCCGCTTATACCTATACGCTTTGAAGAAATTAGTATTGCTGTGAAAATCCCTCCCGAGTATGCCCCAAAAGCATATGGAGACATTTCCAAAATAGGAAGCATTACAAAAGAAGAATGGCAGCGTGACGGCTCCTGGATTGCAGTCGTAAGAATCCCGGCAGGAGTCCAGACTGATTTTTACGCTCTTATAAATCATCTT
>CAZFNE010000021.1:13072-19955 GCA_964520335.1 uncultured Methanosarcinales archaeon
GAGGATGTTGGATGGATAAAAAAATAGTGATCCCTGGTGACCTGTTATCCGAGAATACGAAAAAAGCCGGATACGGGACGTATGTCAAGAACGATAAGATCTATTCTTTGTTTTGCGGTATTGAAAATCTTAAAGAGGATAAAGTTGGAGTAATCCCGCTTGCGGGAGCCTATGTTCCCTCAGTGAATGACGTAGTTATCGGGATCGTTATTGTGGTTACGCCATCCAACTGGATAATGGACATTGCCGCCCCTTACGACGGCCTCTTCCATGTATCTGAATATCCCAGAAGAGTTGAATCCCGAGAAATGCCTAACATTCTTGATGTGGGCGATTCCATAATTCTAAGGGTTAGAGACGTAGACAGTTCTATGAAGGTCGAGCTCGCTCTGCGAGATTCGAGTTTCCATAAACTCAGAACAGGTCAGATTGTTGAAGTTGAGCCTGTTAAAGTCCCGCGTGTAATAGGACACGGCGGATCCATGATCTCAATGCTGAAGAAAGAAACCAATTGCAGCATTTTTGTTGGCCAGAACGGCAGGATATGGATCGATGGAAAAGATGACGACATAGAGCTTCTGAGTAAGGCTCTGCGGAAGATTGAAGCTGAGGCTCAGCGTTCAGGTTTAACAGACAGAATCTACAACTTTTTGAAAGAGGAAAGGATCAAACAGAAAGAGGTCAAGCCTGTTAAATTTTTCAAAAATGACAAAAAAGAAGAAAAGCCAGCACAGGAAGACCATTCTGAGGAGATTTACAGGAAAATTGATGTTTTGCTGGATCCTGAAAATTAAGTCCCTGGCAGAGTTAAAGGAATCTAGGAGCTCTTAGAGCATTATTTTATGAGTTTTTTTGGAGATTAAATTATGAGTGATAAACCTGAGAAATTAATCACTGACGATGGGCTTCGCCTTGATGGGAGGCGTGCAGATGAGATCAGGCCCATGAAAATAGAGATCGGCGTGCTTTCGCGAGCCGACGGTTCATGTTATCTTGAATGGGGCAGGAATAAAATCCTGGTAGGTGTTTTTGGCCCAAGAGAAGCACACCCCCGCCGTTCCCAGCGAGCAGATACTGCAGTTATCCGTTACAAATATAACATGGCTTCTTTTTCCGTAGAAGATAGGGCCCGGCCAGGCCCAAGCAGGCGAAGCATTGAGATTTCAAAGGTTTCTAGAGAAGCTTTCGAGCCTGTAATAATGGCTGAGCTTTTCCCGAAAACTGCAATTGATATTTTTGTAGAAGTTCTCCAGGCTGATGCAGGAACCCGCACAGCCGCAATTAATGCCTCAAGCATAGCTCTTGCAGATGCAGGCATTCCTATGAAAGGGCTTATCACTTCCTGTGCCTTCGGAAAAGTTGATGGACAGGTAGTGCTTGACCTCAATAAGGAAGAAGATAATTATGGAGAAGCCGATTTCCCTGTGGCTATGACTCAGGATGGAGAAATTACCCTGATCCAGATGGATGGGAACCTGACTCCGGAAGAAATTAAAAAGGGACTTGAACTTGTAAAGAAAGGCTGTAAGGAGATCCTGAAGATTCAGCAAGAGGTTTTAAGGAGAAAATTCGAAACCCCTGTTGACGAAGTCGAAGAAAAACTCGTTGAACCCGATATTGATCTTACAGTAGAGGCAATAGACCTGGAAGCTGAAAGTGAAGCAATAGAAGAAGAGCCTTCCATAGAATATCCTTTAGAAGCAGCAGAAGTAGAAGAGGTCCTGGAAGAAGTTGAAGAGCTCGAAGAAGAGCCCTTAAAAGAAGAGCTTGAGGTTACTGCTTCTGAAGAAGCTCCCGAATCCGAAGAGCTGGAAGAGATTATTCGGGAAGCCGAAGCTATTTCGTTCGAAGAAGAAGCTTTAGAAGAGCTGGTTGAGGCTGAAATTGAAGAGGAGGCTGAAGAAGAGGCTTTTGAAGACGAAGCCGAATTTGAAGCTGCACTTGAGGCTTCTTATGAGGACACCCCTGGAACCGAAGAATGCGAGATATCCGAGTCTGAGGAAGCAGAACTGTTTTCTGCAGAAATCGAAGAAGAAATTGAATTCTGCTCCGGAACTGAAGAATTATCTGAAGAGGATATCCAGCCTGAAGAAACTGAAACCGAAGAGATGCCCTCAGAAGAAGCATTTGAAGAAGAACAGGAACCGGATCTTGATCTTGAATTCAAATCGGAAGTAGAACCTGAAACTGAATCGGAAACTGAAACCGGAGAAGAAACTGAATCAGAAACCGAGTCTGAGGTCGAAGCCGAAGAAGAGCCTGCAGCTGAAGAAGAGATAACTGAAGAAACAGAAGAGCTTGAAGAAGAGGAAGAATCTGCAGAATCTGAGGAGACCGGGAAAGAGGAAGCAGAGGGAGAGCCTGAAGAGGAATCCCAGGGCCCCTGGAAAGTAGTAAAAGACCCATCAGAATCCGGAAGCAGAGGTGAGAACTGATGAGTGAAATTATTGCCACGCTTAAGAAAGATTACATTTATAACCTCATGATTAAAGGAAAACGCCAGGATGGGCGTGGATTTAAGGATTTCAGGGATATTAAACTTGAAACCAATCTTATCTCCAAAGCTGAAGGCTCAGCAAAAGTCACCATTGGGAATACCCAGGTCCTTGTAGGAGTCAAACTCCAGACAGGAACGCCTTTCCCGGATTCTCAGGATGAAGGAGTAATTATCACCAATCTTGAAATGAATCCTATTGCTTCCCCTGAATTTGAGCCAGGCCCACCAAGAGAAGATGCTATCGAAATGGCAAGGGTCGTAGACCGCGGAATCAGGGAATCAGGCGCAATTGATATAAAGAAGCTCTGCATAGCCGTGGGAGAATCTGTGTGGATTGTCTTTATAGATGTGCATATTCTGAATGATGATGGGAACCTGATTGATGCTTCCTGTCTTGCAGCTATTGCAGCGCTTCTCACCACAATGGTCCCTAACTCACAGCATGGCCTTGGAGAGGATGTGCCTCTTGCAATGAAAGAGCTGCCTGTTGGAGTTACTCTTGCTAAAATCGGATCTAAGTTGATGATTGACCCTTCCCGGGATGAAGAAGCTGTATGTGAGACAAAACTTACAATTGTTTCAAGTTCGGACGGGTCAGTTGCCGGCATGCAGAAAATGGGTTCTGCCCCCTTTACTGAAGAGGAATTGTTTGAAGCAATCGACATGGCCTGCGAAAAAGCAGCAGAACTCCGAGAGTTCTATCTCGAAGAGTTTAGAATGAAGGAATAAGCCGGAATAAAACAGGAATTGTTTTAGCCTGACTAATTAAATATAAATATTAAATGCCAGTATTACGGTCTAAGCGCATATTAAAGTATGTAGTAAATAGAATCAGGGGAACTTCGTCTTGAGGCCCTGACCCTAATACGGCTCTTTAGAGCTCACTTTGAGTTAATCCGCTTTAGCCTACATGACTGCATACCTAAAAAATTCACATACTCACGTTTCAAGGAGTTATTAACGATGGCAAAAAGGTTTACTAAGAAAGGAAGGATTTCCAGATCAGCAGGCAGGTTCGGTCCAAGATATGGAAGAAAGGACAGAAAGCTTGTTGCAGACCTGGAAGAACGCATGAGGGCTCCTCACGTATGCACAAAATGTGCGCGCCCAACAGTAAAAAGGATCGGAACAGGCATCTGGAAGTGCAGTAAATGTGGGCATACCTTTGCTGGCGGAACATATATTCCCTATACCAGTGTCGGTCAGACTCTGCTCCGTACGATGAAGAATGTCGCTGAAGCAAAATAAAATCTAAGGTTGTGGTTGTATGGGTTATAAATGCACTCGCTGTAAACAGAAAGTAGAAATTGATTACGAGTATACAGGGATAAGGTGCCCTTACTGCGGACACAGGATCCTGGTAAAAGAACGTCCTACAACCATCAAACGCATTAAGGCCGAATAAAGATAATTTATACTTGACGGGATCGAATAATTCCTGAAAAAAGTGTCAATTTCTTAAATTACTGGCCAATAATAAATCAGAAATAAATAAGAAACAATAACTGAAGTGTTAGACAAAGTATTAGATGAAAAGCGGGCTGAAAACATGCCCTCCTGTCTAATAACTTCTGTCCAATAATCTAGACCTTGGAATAAGGCCGAATATAGGACAATTATAGGATAATTGTAGGACAAATATTAGAATAATTGTTTTGAATTATTTTTGGGTTTGCTTATTAAGTCTTTTTTACTTCAACTTTTTTGTTTCAAGATTTTTACTTCAAGTATCCTCTGTTTTTTTGCTGCAATCTTTTTTCAATCTTTTTCTTCATCAATCCTTATCTAAATATTCATCCTATAGAATTCTTATTGAATTCTAAAGTTCCTATCAAATCCTGACGAATCCATCCCAATTTGTCCTCCCTGATTGTACTTGATACGGATAAGCTGGCTCGTTTTAAGCGTTATTTTAATCTCTTATCTCCTCCAATATTCTTTCTATTCCTGACTTCTCATAATTTTCTTCAGGACAGGGTAAAACAGGGGATTTAACCAGTTAATCAGAACAGATAAACTTTTTTAATATAGATGTCATATTTTGATATACTTGGGATAAAATGAGTGAAAAAATGCAGATCGGAAAATGGGAAAACAGCAGAAAAATAATAGTTATTGGCTTAATTTTGCTTCTTGTGATTGCGCTTATAGTTTTCCTTCGGCCAGTACTTCAGCCTCAGCCTCAGCCTCAACCTCAGCCTGGGCCTTCAGGGAAAACAGTGTATGTGACCACGGATGGAAGTGGAGCCTTTAATTGCGACGGCACTGACGATCAAGTCGAAATAAATAGAGCTCTTGCTTACGTGGCAGAAAATCCGGGTTACACAACCGTCCACCTGCAGGGTAATAGTACATATGTGATCTCAGACACAATTTTGATTGGGAATAAAACTATCCTGGAAGGAGAACCTACAGCAGCTCTCAAACTTGAAGATGAGGCCGACTGGCCTTTAGAGCAACCCTTAATTATGCAGAAAGGCGACTCCGTAACTGATGTTACAATCAGGGGATTTGAAATCGACGGAAATCATGACAATAATGCTGATAAAGCAAGGGGAAAAGGATATTACAACATGATTGATTTCTTTGATTCAGAGAATATAAAAGTACATAACATGTACCTGCACGACAGTCACGGCGATGGCCTCCTGATTACAAGATGTTCGAATGTTCAATTCTATAACAATAGGGTATACAAATTGGGCCATGACGGCTTATATGCCATATATTCTTTAGATGTAGCTGCCTGGAACAACACTATAACCTGCAGGACAAACAGCGGCCTCAGGGCCTATAACACAAATCACGTCAAGTTTTACAACAACACGATTAATTCTGAAGGCGAAGGCGGAGCAGGGATCCAGATTCAGAAAGACGGCGATTCAACTGCAATGGATGATATCCAGATCTATAATAATCTGCTGAGCCAGACCAATACCGCGGGGATCTGGGTTACAGGTTACGGCTCAAAATATCCCAAAGATACTGCAGAAAACATCCAGATTCGTGATAACAAATTTTACGAGACCGGCACCAACCTGGATTCAGATTGGGCAGGAGGTGTGGTTCTCAGCGGATTCCAGAATACCCAGATAGAGAATAATTTCTTTGACGGCTGCTACGGAGCGGCTATCGCCCACAAACGGGTTGATGAATTCAAAGCCCCAGGCACCGGATACACGACTTTCGTGAAAGATAATATAATAATAAACACCCAACGCAGCCACGCTGCCGGAAAAGGCTATGCTGTCTTTAATAAGCTGAACAGGACCCATTCCTTTGTCCTGGAAAACAACTGCCTCTCAAATAATGCCGGTGGAAATTATGTCTACGCAAATTCCACATCAGACGTTGAGGTTGAAGAAGGGTATGTAGAACAGGTTATGGAGAACGAGGCTTTAAGGAAGGAATTCCCCTGGCGCAGGGCACTAGATGCAGGGCCGAAATGATTTGGGGATTAATTTTCAATCCAGAATAAGAAATTAATCCTCAATTTTTTTATTTAGAGGAAAGTGGGTCTTTCTAAAGGCTTTGTACTGCACGAAGTAAAATTCCAAAATAACAGGTTTCATTCTCAAGTTTGTATTATAAAATGGGTTAAAACTTGGTAATATCTAGTTTTGAGGAGTCAGGCCGAAGTCTAGATATTTTAGAGGTAAATTATATAATAAAAAGTTGTCTGAAAGCTTACAATTAAGTAAATTCTAAATATTCCTGAATAATATCACTTTTACTATGGAAAAAGAGATGAAAATTGCTCTTATAGGTGCTATTGCGGTAATTTTAGCTGCTATGCTAGGTGGCATTTTTCAAGGAACCGACTTTTTTCCTGGGCTAATAAAGCCAGGGTTCTTCATAATTTAGGCAGATACAGTGAAGCTATTGAAGCATTTGATAAAGCTCTTCAAATAGATCCTCAGACTCGAGTTATTTTAATGGCAGAGAATTATCAAGAAAAGCATTGGAAGAACAAAAACTACGTCAAAATAATACTGTATAAAATTATGAGTTCTCAAGAAATAGTTCATAAAAAAGTAGAATACATCTGAACGTACAAGCAAGAAAATAATATTTTGTATAGTGAATTATCCCTTCCTAGCACACTCGTATGTTGAGGAAGGAGATTTCCCACCATTTCAAGATCAAATTTTTTACAGAATAGCAGCATGCGCAAGCACCATAAGCACTGTTTCCCTTCAAGAAGTTGGATGTCCGAAAAATGGACAAAAACCTCATTCTTCGCAGATGCGGATCATCATTATAGTTCCAAACCTTATTCCTGGTTTAGTGAGGGACGGATCGCGAATCTCCTACTTTTTCGTTTGAGAATTTGTTCAGAGATCCAGCCAATAGTATTGTAAATAGGATTTATCGGCACGTCTACAA